>CAYYXZ010000001.1:0-7757 GCA_964475715.1 uncultured Marinosulfonomonas sp.
GAGGGGGATATGTCACGCCACAAGACGCAGAGGAGGCCTTCTATGCAAACGTGAACAACCTTGATAAAGTGGCCTAAGATTTGAACAAAAAACTCTCCGGTAAAGCTGGGGCGGTTCACTTTGTGGTGACCGATATATAAAATGACTTTCATATTTGTAGCGCGGTTCCTGTTATTGGCAAAAGGATTTGGGATCAGCAATATCCAAGCCCTGTTTTTAGGATACCTGATTTGATGTTTGGAAACCAAGGTGTTTTCTCAATCAGTTTCTCCCGCATTCGACTGTTTTTTCAGGTCGGTAACGTTCGCGACAAATCTCTGAACCCGGCACGCCGCTTCACTAAAACAGGACAAGACCAAAATTATATTTACCGGATATGTGCCAGAATTAAAGACAGCCAACCCTATTTTTTTGCGTAGCCTTCCGGATTTCCGGATTGCCAGTTCCAGGTGCTGGCGCACATCTGGTCCAGATCCATCTGTGCGCTCCAGCCCATTTTTTTAGCGGCCTTTGATGGGTCTGCCAACATAGCGGCAATATCTCCGGCGCGGCGCGGCGCAATTTCATAAGGAATATCACGGCCCGACACCTTGGCAAAAGCTGCAACCATTTCCAGTACAGAATAGGCTTGGCCGGTGCCGATGTTAAACAGCTCGGTCCCTATGTTTTTTGCCGCATAATCCACCGCGGCTGTATGGGCGCGGGCCAGATCAACCACATGAATATAATCGCGCTGCCCGGTGCCGTCAGGGGTGTCATAATCATCGCCAAACACGCTTAGTTTTTTGCGCCGACCCACCGCCACCTGCGCAATAAAGGGCATTAGATTATTGGGGATATCGCTTGGGTCTTCACCAATCCGGCTTGAATGATGGGCACCGACCGGATTGAAATACCGGAGCAATACGGCAGAGGCATCTTTGGTTGCACCGGCCCAATCACTCAGGATCATTTCGGCAATATATTTGGTGCGCCCGTAAACGCTGGCAGGGCGGCAGGGGTGGGCTTCGTCATAGGGAAGGTAATCGGCCTCTCCATAAACTGTGGCAGAGGATGAAAAAATAATCCGTTTGCAGCCCGAGCGGTTCATGGATTTAAGTAGTGACAAGGTGCCGGTGATGTTCACATCATAATATTGAAGTGGATTCTTTTCGGATTCCCCAACCGCCTTTAATCCGGCAAAATGGATAACGGCCTGGGGGCGGAACTGCATAAAAATATCATCAAGAACTGGCCGGTCGCGGACATCGGCAACATGGGATTCAAAACGGCCGTTTGAAAGGGCTCTGATCCGGCGTAACACCTCAGGAGAGCTATTATCAAAGCTATCAACCACACAAACCTCGTGATCAAGGCTAAGCAACTCCAGCAATGTGTGACTGCCAATATAGCCTGCACCGCCGGTGACTAAAACTCTCATATTATCTTCCTTAACTCTGCGGCTGCCTGTGTTTATCTTGGGTTTAACCCTTTGGTTATCCTATTTGTAAAATCCGAGTTAAGCAAAGTAATCTCACATCTGTCAAAATAAATAACAATTCTTCTTCGCGCTCAAGTATGATTGGCTGTATCCGGCACCGCCCGCGCGACCGTTCTTTCTGAGGCCTGTGTGTTAGTCGCCGCAAATCCTTTGCAAACCAACCCATTCACCATCTGAAATAAGCACAGGGGGTGCGCTATTGATAAATGGGTCGGCTTCGATCAGCGCTAACGTAGTTTCCCCGGTCGGATCCTGGGCAAACGCATAAGGTGAAGACCGCAATTTAGCATTTTCAAACCCCCGCAGAAATTCCTCGGCCGCTAGATCTGTTGAAGGGGTTGTCAGTAATTCCTGAGCATATCTTGCCAATATATCGTTTGATATTCTTCCGGTCGTGAAAAAAGTAAAGGTGTTTCGCAGCCCAATTGAACGCAGCAGCGTATCAAGCGGATCGTGGTTTGTTTTGCGAATTTGTTCGCCAAGAATAAAGCCTGCAACAACATCCGGCTCCTCGAAATCTTCAACCAAAGCGCGGTTCAGTAGAATAAATCCGCCGGGTAGATGACTGGATTTAACCACCCCTGCGGGCAGAATGGCGAGTTTGATATTTTCATCCCCCGTTATTCGCAACCCCAATGTTTTCAGGGCGCGATTGCCAATGGTGCTTGTGCATGGTTGGCCGGAAACTCGGTAAATATTGGCAAGTAATGCGTTGCCGATGCTCGACCTCTTGGCATCCGGAACAACAGAAATCGTGTGACGCACCAACGCATCGGGCAACCAAAATACAGCCAGCGCCGCGACAACAGCGCCAAATCCGGCCAATAGAAACCAGCGCAGACGGCCCTGCTTGGGGCGCTTTCGTTTTATCCGGCCCAGAACCTTTTCCAGCGCCTCGATCATGCTTTTATCTTCCAGCTCGAGCGTTTCATCGGCTTGCGCATCGGGGCTATAAATAGAGGGGGTTTGTTTCGGGTTTAAACGTCTGATCGCAGGCAGCGCCCAATGGGCCAGCGCGTTATCATTATGGTCGGAAATTACAACGGTCTCATTGCCAAAAGACACAATTACCTCACGGCGCTGAGCGTCGGGGTTTTCGCGCCAGAGACCGGTTGATTCCAGCCGGTCATATTCGGGTAATGCTGTCATTTTTGGCGGGCCTGCTCAATTGCCTCGTTTGCTTGCAGGTATAATAGCCTAAATTGTCGGCGCTGCCAATCAACCTATTTTACCACCGCCATCGCCGATTTGCCCACGGTGAAGCAGCAGATGATCCAGCAAAACACAAGCCATCATCGCTTCGCCCACAGGCACCGCACGAATGCCAACGCAAGGATCATGGCGACCTTTGGTAATAATCTCGGTGGCCTCGCCGCTGATGGTGATGGATTTGCGCGGGGTCAGGATAGAGGAGGTGGGCTTAACCGCAAAACGAACCACCACGTCCTGACCTGTAGAAATTCCACCCAAAATTCCGCCCGCGTGATTACTGCTGTAAACAGGCCCATCCGGCCCCATTGAAATTTCGTCGGCATTTTCGGTTCCCATTAGACTGGCCACCGCCATTCCATCACCGATTTCAACGCCTTTGACAGCGTTGATTGACATCATCGCCGCGGCCAGATCGGTATCGAGCTTGGCATATACCGGCGCACCTAATCCGGCGGGCAGACCACTTGCCACCACCTCGACCACGGCCCCGACAGAGTTTTTGGCCTTGCGAATAGCGGCAAGATAGCTGTCCCATTCGACCGCTGCCTTGGCATCGGGAACCCAAAAATCATTGCGCGAAATCTGGTCAATATCAAAGCGGTCACGGTCAATCATCTGATCACCCATTTGCACCATATAACCAGTGATTTGCAGATTTGGCACCAAATTATCCAGCACCGCACGCGCCACACCGCCGGCCGCAACCCGTGCCGCCGTTTCGCGAGCCGATGAGCGACCACCACCGCGATAATCGCGCAGCCCGTATTTTTGGTGATAGGTTATATCAGCATGTCCGGGGCGAAAGGTATTGGCGATGTTGCCGTAATCTTTGCTGCGCTGGTCGGTGTTTTCGATCATTAGCTGGATCGGGGTGCCGGTAGTTTTTCCATCGAAAACCCCCGACAGAATTTTAACCGCATCAGGTTCCTGGCGTTGGGTCATGTTTTTATTTTGGCCGGGGCGGCGTTTATCCAGCCAGATTTGCAGCATGGTTTCGTCCAACACCACGCCGGGGGGGCAGCCGTCAACAGTGGCCCCCAAAGCGGGCCCGTGGCTTTCACCCCATGTGGTGACGCGAAAAATATGACCGAAACTGTTCATAGACATATGCGTGCTCCTTTAAGGTTATTGGTTTAGGGGGCAGTTGGCGGTGGCTCAAGGCTTATTGCCAATCGCGCCAATCATCGGGCATAAAAAAACCCCGCCAAAATGGAGCGGGGTTTTAATTTTTGCAAATTTCAAGCTAGCTTGTTGCGTCTTTGGCCTGCTTTTTAATCGGTGCCCAGATGCGTTTGTTCGTTGCATAGAGCAAAACCGTCAGCATTGTCAGCAAGATAATAGCAATAAATGCAGCTTGTTTGCGGGCCATCATTTTGGGCTCAGCTGTCCACATCAAGAAAGCCGCAAGATCTTCGGCCTGTTGTTGTATGCTATTGTCAAACCCGTCCTCGTCCACCCCTTCGTCAAACAGTGCGGGGGCCATAGACGTCCAGCCTCCGGAAAAAGCAGTGTTCCTATAAAATAACGACCCTGCTTCTTCCTTTTCTTCACCGGTGTAACCAGTAAGAAAAGCTGCAATATATTCAGCACCGCCGATACCTTTGAACAACTGGTTTATACCCGTCCCGTGTGGGCCGGAAAAACCTTTGCGTGCTTTTGCCATCAACGACAAATCAGGTGCATTTGGATCGAACCCCGCAGGGAAATTATCCGCAGGTTTTGCCTCGCGGGTGTCGCCGGGCTCGGCTTCATCACTGGTATCGGGCACCTCGAATTGCTTGGCAAATTCGCGAACATATTCGGGGGGTAAACGTGGCCCACCAACATCAGATAGTGTACGGATCGGCACATAAATCAGGCCATGGCAGCCGGCACAGCTTTCAGTGTAAAGCTGCAAACCACGACGCAGCTGTGTTTCGTCATATGTGCCAAACGGGCCTTCAAAGGAAAAGTCGACGTCAGCAACTTTACCTTTGGGACCAGCGGCAAAAGCGCCAGATGTTGACAAAACCAGGGCAGTAAATGCAGCGGTTATAAAATGTTTGATCTTCATTTTCTGCTTCCTCTTATTCGGCTGGCACTTTTTGTGCGTTGCTATTCTCTGAGGCTTCACCAGGTTTGTGGCCATAACGATTATTAAAGTCTGCTTCGATGCTTTCCGGTGGCTCGGTCGGTTTTTCTATAAATCCAAGGACTGGTAAAATGACCAGGAAATAAGCAAACCAATAAACAGACCCGATTAACGATATCATGTCGTAAGGGGATTCTGCCGGCCTTGCCCCGACCCACGCTAGAACAATAAAATTGACTACGAATATCCAGTAGAACCATTTAAACATTGGTCGAAAACGCCCGGAGCGCACCGAGGATGTATCCAGCCACGGGACAGCTGCCAGAACACCAATCGCTGCGAACATTGCCAAAACCCCGAAGAATTTGGCGTCAACAATACCGAAGGTTATAAAGCTGACCAATTGCACAGCCCAGACATCGGCCGTGAAGGCGCGCAGGATTGCATAAAACGGCAGGAAATACCATTCAGGCACAATAAATGCAGGCGTCGACAGAGGGTCGGCTATTATATAGTTATCCGGGTGGCCCATGTAATTTGGCATAAATCCAACGACGGCAAAGAACACTATTAAAACGACACCCAGCGCAAACAGATCCTTAATCACAAAATAAGGCCAGAATGGCAGGGTATCTTTTTCGACTTCCTCTTTTGAACTGCGGCGCACTTCGACGCCGGTCGGGTTACTGTTGCCCGTGGTGTGAAATGCCCAGACATGCAGGGCCACCAAAGCAACCAGAACAAATGGCAGCAGATAATGCAGCGAGAAGAAGCGGTTCAAGGTGGCATTGCCCACCGCAGGTCCGCCCAGCAGCCAAGCCTCGATGGCGCCACCGATGAACGGGATTGCGCCAAACAGGCCGGTAATCACGGTTGCACCCCAAAAGGACATCTGCCCCCAAGGCAGCACATAGCCCATGAATGCTGTGGCCATCATGGTCAGATAGATCATCATACCAAGGATCCAGGTGATTTCACGCGGTGCCTTGTATGATCCGTAATAAAGCCCGCGAAAAATATGCAGGTAAACCGCAATAAAGAACAGACCGGCACCATTTTGATGCAGATAACGCAGCATATGGCCGCCGTTTACATTGCGCATGATGTGCTCGACCGAGGCAAACGCCAAATCGACATGCGGGGTATAATGCATGGCCAGAATAATGCCGGTAACAATTTGCAGCACCAGACAAAAAGCAAGGACAATGCCCCAAATCCACATCCAGTTCAGGTTTTTTGGCGTGGGGATCATGATAGTGTTATAAATTAGCCCGACGATGGGCAATCTGACGTGAAGCCATTTCTCGGCGCCGGTTTTTGGCTTGTAATCGTCGTGTGGAATTCCAGACATTATCTTACTCCTTAACCTAGCTTGATAGTGGTTTCGTCAAAAAATGCATTTTCCGGGATCGGGAGGTTTGTAGGTGCGGGGCCTTTGCGAATTCGGCCCGCAATATCGTAATGCGATCCGTGGCACGGGCAAAACCAGCCCTCGTATTCACCAGAATTACCACCCAAAGGAACACAACCAAGGTGGGTGCAAACCCCCATCATCACCAGCCATTCACCAGCCTCATCCAATGTGCGGTTTTGATCCGATGCATCGGCGTCCGGGTTTTGGGCGTTGCGGCTCATTTGATCTGGAAGATCTTCCAGTGAAGTAGCGCGCCCGCGTTCAATGTCTTCGGGCGTGCGGCGCCGGATGAAAACAGGCTTGCCGCGCCATTTTACCGTAATCTGAGTGCCGACCTGGACACCGGAAATATCAACCAAAATAGAGGCCAATGCGCGCACATCCGCGCTAGCATTCATCTGATTTATGAGTGGCCAAACAGCAGCGCCAATTGTAATTGCGGCGGTTCCGGCGGTGGCGTGATACAGGAAATCCCTGCGGCTACCTGGGTGTTCTTCTGTATGGGACATTCGAAATCCCTCCTATTCGTTTGGTCCAATGAACAAGCCGCGGGCATTTTTATAGCCGCAGCTAGTGATACGTTCCTTGGGTGGCTCATAGCTATGGAATCATCTGACGTCTAGCATACAAATGACATAAGGACATTTAGGCGCACCTAAACACTAATATTTCGTGCAGAGCCTTGACAAACATCAAGAAAGGCAGGCTTTCGGCCCTGAATACTGCATAATTGTGTGTTTTGAGCGGCTTGATGCGGGTAACTATAATTTTGCGCAGGTCTTCGCGCAGGCCGTGAGGGTCGCGCTGGATTTACAGTTTTATTATTTTAATGCGGCCAAATCCCGAGATATCAATTTTCACGCCGGGTCCGGTTTTGCCAAGACGGATATCGCGCTGAAACCGTGCCGTGCCGCTGGTCTGCTCGTTATCGTGCCTGATACTAAAACCTTCTTGCAGATCATCCAGCGCATCTTCGGCGCGTTGATCACGCCGGCTATATGAAACACTGCGCGTTACGGCATAGGTGGCCAACGCAACGGCACCATATCGAATGGCAATACCTGCAATCGGGGCAAGCGGTAGGGGCATTTTCTATCCTCCTGATGTCTGTCATTACAATGTAGGCATGGGCAGAGCAACTGTCTACTTATTTGCGCGCGGGGGCCTGCATTAATGCCGCCAACAGTGCGGATTCCTGCTTGATGCAATAGTCCTTTATATATTTGGCGGCGCATTGGCATGTGGCATCAGGTGTCAATATGCCCCGGGTTTCTGCCGCGCGGCACGCATTGCCCGGCGTTTGGACATCGCATCACTTCGGGCCAGCACTTTCGTATTTTTATTTTCGGCAAGGTCAGTATCATCTATCGGCAGATCCCCCATTAATTTTGCGATCCGCTTTGATAAAGTCGCAAGAACGGGGAAGCGGAAAATATCTGTAACACTCAGCTCTTTTACACCCAAAGCCTGACGGATTTCCCGATGCGCCTGCACTGCCAGCAATGAATGCCCGCCAAGATCAAAAAAGTTATCACCTGAGCCGATGTTTTCAACACCCAGAATATGGCTCCAGATATTGG
>CAYYXZ010000001.1:7857-25750 GCA_964475715.1 uncultured Marinosulfonomonas sp.
TGCGGCCAATAAAATCAATCTTGCCATCGGCGCGCCAACGCACCAGATCACCGGTTTGATAGATTTTAGCACCATAGATTTTAGCATCGGCG
The DNA here is from genome assembly GCA_964475715.1 of uncultured Marinosulfonomonas sp. Lineage (GTDB taxonomy): Bacteria > Pseudomonadota > Alphaproteobacteria > Rhodobacterales > Rhodobacteraceae > Profundibacter. Next base: position 7,950 of record CAYYXZ010000001.1, read on the forward strand.
ATAAACGGATTATCGACAAACCGTTCGGCTGTTAAATCCGGTCTCTGCCAGTACCCGCGCGCCACGCCAGAGCCGCCGATGTAAAGCGCACCAGTCGCGCCAACAGGCACCGGCGCCAGATTATCATCCAGCACATACATTTGGGTGTTGGCAATTGGACGGCCGATATTCACCAACCCCTCGCTGGTTTGCGCACGCTCTGTAGATGACCAGATTGTGGTTTCGGTCGGGCCATACATATTTTCAATCGGTGCCTTGGTCAGCTGCTTTAAATCGCGCACCAAAGCGCCGGACAAAGCCTCGCCGCCAAGGATCAGCTGATCAAGCCTGCGCAAGGCATAAGCGGCTTCATCATTCATTGTAAACATCCGCGCCATGCTGGGGGTGCTTTGCAAATGCGTCACTTTATGGCGCATGATCTGGGCCGCAATCGAGAAATCCTCGGGGTCGATTTCTTCGGTCAGGTTAGATAATCTCAGCACCTCGGCCAAAGGCTTCAAACCCTCCAGCACAATTTCAGGCGCAATGCCGTAATCAATAAGACAGGCAACCTCGCCAACGCCGATCCGTTTCAATTGCTCAACCCGATCCAGACAATCCTCAACGGTGCCAAACATGCCGGAATCTTCAAAATAGCGCTCAAAGGCAAACTCTAAAATCGCATCAAGCTCCTCTGGTTCAACCAAAGAAAGGTTCAGCTCAAACGAATTTTCAACACCCTTGGGCCGTTTGAAGGCCGGAAAATCCCAAGCGCTTTTCTTAATCAAACCGGCCGCCGAGGCCATATATTCCTTCATCGGACCACGGGCAATTTCACGCGCTTTTTCGCGGTCCTCGTTCACATAACTGTGCAGCATTAACGTGACGGTAAAATCTTTTGGGTCATGGCCGGCCTTTCGCAAAGCACCGTGATAAAGCTTGATCTTGCCCTCGACTTCTTCAATGCTTTGGCCCAGCAAATGGGTTAAAACATGCGCGCCCAACGCACCTGCTTCAACCCATGTTTGGGGGTTTCCGGCAATTGTTACCCAAATCGCCAACGTTTTGGAAACCGGTCTTGGCTGGGTTACCACCGCATGCATACTGCCGTCTTGGCGCGGAAATTCGACAGCTTCTCCAACCCATAATTTGCGCAAAATCTTGATCGTGTCATACATTGACTTTTTGTTGTTGGGCGGCGTGTTTTCAGGCCGTAAAACAAAATCATCCGGCTGCCAGCCGGCTGCAATCCCAAGGCCCGCGCGCCCGTCTGTAAGGTTATCAATCACGGCCCATTCTTCGGCAATCCGCGCCGGATGGTGCAAAGGTGCGACGCAACTTCCCGAACGCACCCCGATATTTTTTGTCACCGCAGCAATCGCAGCACCGGTCACCGAAGGGTTGGGGTATGGGCCGCCAAAAGCATGGAAATGGCGTTCGGGCGTCCAGACGGCACAAAATCCGGCTTTATCGGCAAATCGTGCGCCATCCAGCAAAAGCTGATATTTTTTAGGCCCCGGACCATCATCATTTCCCCAGAAAAAGAGGCTGAATTCCATGCCGCGACCTGTTGTTTGAAGTCGCCCCGCTGAAACCAGTGAACGGCTTTCATCCCCGCTGATCACCAACTTGAAACCGCGCGCCAGAGTGTAAAACAGCTCGAGCACCGAAATATCAAAAGACAGGCTGGTGACGGCCAACCAAACGCTGTTGTCATCACGGCTGATCCGCTTATCCATTCCGGCAAAGAAATTGGCAACATTCCGGTGCTCGACCATCACGCCTTTGGGGATGCCGGTAGAGCCTGATGTGTAAATCATATAAGCAAGATTTTGGCCTGCAACCCCGCTGTCGATATTGTCGTCAGCAGCATTTTCTATGCGTTTATCCGTATCGATTTCCAGCACCACGGCGTTATGATCGGGCAAATTGGCCACATCATCAGCCCGGCTTAAAATTATCGACGCAGCGCTATCGTTGATGTAATGTTCAATGCGTTTTTTCGGGTAGCCGGGGTCAAGCGGCACATAAGCCCCGCCCGCCTTTTGAATGGCAAGCGCGCCCACAAGCAGATCCATCGAGCGCTGCATATAAAGCCCAACCAGAGAATCCGGCTTGACCCCCATTTCAACCAAAATATGCGCCACACGGTTTGCTCTTGCATTCAGCTCGGCGTAGGTCAGGCTTTCGCTTTCAAATACGACGGCCGTCTTTTCAGGCGTTCGCGCGGCCTGCGTTTCGAATTGTTGGTGCACACAAGACAGATCAAACGCGGTCTCGGTGTCATTCCATTTATTAAGAACCAAAGAGCGCTCGGCATCCGGCAGAATTGGCAAAGCATTAACCAATTTGGATCCATCTTGCGCGGCCCCGGCAAATAATTGCAGGCGCGCAATCAGCAAATCGATGGCGTCTTTTGAAATGCGCGCGGCATCATAAAATAATGTCAGCCCGTCAGAGGCATCAAAAGTAAGTGCGGTTCCCGTCAGCTCTTTGCCAGAACGCCCCAAACCAACAGCAGGTATTTTTGCAGTTACGTCAGGTTCGCGGATAATCAGATCACGGGCAAAACTATTGGCTAATCCTGCCTCTGTCAGTGTGCGGTTAAAAGTTTTATAAGCACTGGAAACAGTCTCTAATCCTGCAAAAACACGCACCGGAACCCAGGAATTAAGATATAAATGTTCTGGTTTGGCAAATGCCAGATCCACATGTTTCTGCTCTGTCAGGCGCGCAATAAACAGCCCCACAGTTGCCAGATCAATCGCTCCGGGTATTTTCTGACTTGAATATTGTGCCTCATTATTTTGTGGCCCAACCAAAGGCATTTCAAACGCGCGCATGGCTTTCAGTTTTTTTAGCCATTGGTTTTCATCGTGAACACAGCTAGCCATTTCATCGGTCAAGGCCTTGGCTTGGGCCTCGGTTAATGACGCCAGAACATCGCCTTTCTTTACCTTTGAAAATGCGCAGCCACCTTCAAAATCCTTTACCCCCAACAATTTTATTGCACCGCTTGCCGTGGAAACGGTCAGGCCGCTGATGTTACTTTCAAGCACAGTTCCGGGTTTGGATGCTTCACTGGTCGAGGCCAACTCGGCACTGGTAATTAATAAAATTTCGTTGCCTGCCATGATTTTCGGGCAGGCCAGAGGATTGCGATAATCACCATGATCCAGCGCGCGTATCAATGCCAGAATATTATCAGAGCTGTCATTGAAATCAATTCGGGCAGCCGCAGCCGGACGATCGGTTCCGGCGCAATAATTGCGTTGAGACAAGTCCTGTTTGGAGCGTTTTAAATTACCTGTTTCAAGCTGCTCAAGCACAGCATCAAAGCTATCAATCGCCGCTGAATAACAGGCCATATTTACGCTCAGCGCTGTGTCACTATCGGCCAGATCAAACAAGCGTTGCTCGATCACATCGCCCTGATCAATGCCGCCTTCTATCATGTGCCATGAAATTCCGTGCTGTGGTTCGCGCGCCATCAAAGCCCATAACGGTGCATTCAAACCGCCGTAACGTGGCAGTGGCCCATCATGAAAATTAACCGCACCGTTTTTGGCTTTTTTAAGCACCGCATCCGGGATCAATGACAGGTTCGAAATACTTAGCAACCAATCCACATTCACGGGTTTCAAGCGTGCGGCTAAATCCATGCCCGATGGTTCGGTCGCGATTTTGCGTTTTGTCGCCCAGTCAATAATTTCGGGATTATCCGTGAGCACGCAAGCAATCGAATTCCCCCTCTCGAGCAAACGTTGCGCGCATTGAATTAGCAGCGATCCATCACCAATAATCAGGCTTGAAAATTTTGTCATCTTATAGCCCTATCTACTCAGATTTAGGAATTTCAGGAATGTTCGCGCTGCTTCGGTTTGGAAAATGGCGCATGTCATATGCAAGCATATCGCGTAAAAAATTGTCAGGGTCGGCTTGGGGCTTGCGCTGAATTAGCCGCCTTAATCGCCACAATAAACCACCCGTAAAATGAGAAAATGTCACAAGCATAGCGTAAGCTGCCCCGTGGTTTTTGGTGAAATAGTAATTTCTGGACGCAAACCAGTATTGGGGCATGCGTTTCCATGTTTTCATACCCGTAGAAACCGAACCAATATGTGTTACTCTGCTTTCCCGCACATATTGCACCGTATACCCGGCCAAAGTGGCGCGACGACATAAATCTGTTTCCTCAAAGTAAAGGAAAAACTGCTCGTCAAACAAGCCAATTTCCTGCAATACGCTGCGCCGCATCATCATGCTGGCACCGGCAAGCCAATCAACCGTTCTCGTTGTCTCGGGCATAGGTAACGATATGATATAATTAGACAATAATTTGCTAACCGGACCAGACCGAATAGCCCCCTCAAATTCACTAAGAATGCCGGGGAAACGAAAGGCAGAAATATGTGGCTCTGCGTTTGGGCCGTGGATATAGCTGCCCGCAAATCCGGTTTTTGGATTGCTTTGTAGCGCGTCTATCAAGGCATGGATTGCACCTTCATCCGGAAAGGCATCCGAGTTTAGAATGTAAATATAATCGGTGGCTGGGTTGTCTGCAAGGCCGGTCAGGATGCCGAAATTATTCCCGGCACCAAACCCGCCATTACGGCCCGACTGAACGACTTTAACGCGCCCTTTTTGATCCCATCCTTTGTGTGTTATTTCTTGCTGCATCTGCTCGAATGATCCATCTTGTGAATCATTATCGACCACAATTATGTGCCCATTGATGCTCTCCATTTCACGCAACGCGGCCTGAACCGATTGCAAAGTCATGTCAGGCGTTTTGTAATTCAAAATTATCGTCAATAATGTGGGTTGTGTGCTCATGGTTTCTGGGCCGCCTTGATTACTTGTTTCAAACTGACCGCCAGGACGCGCACATTTGGCTCGAGCACCATGGAATCGTGATCCCCCGGCACTTCGATAACCTGAATTTCAGCCATCCAGTCACTCCAGCCATTGTCATCTTCTACGTAGCTGCGCTGACTATTGACAACACGTCCATTACCAACCTGCCAATGGCCGCTCAACGGTGGGCGAAATAATACGGCATTGCCGTGCCACGGCTTTAATTTATACTCTTTCACCGCCCTTAAAAACGCGGCCTCGATCTCGGCGTTATGAAAGTTTTGCCCTGAATCCTCGGTTGCCTCAATTCCGCGACGCTTGGAAATTTCCCAGCGAATACGGCTTTTGGCCCAAATGAACGGATAACCAAAGCCCTTTTTCTTCAGCTCTTGCCACTGGATCCTGCTCCGGTCTGCACCTGACAATGGTTTGGGTATTGGCAGCGGCGTATCAAGCATGACCAGCAGCGCCACTTTTTCGCCCATTGTTTCAAGCTGATGCATGATTTCATACGCCGTTAACCCGCCGCCAGAGAACCCCCCGAGCAGGTAAGGGCCCTCTGGCTGCACTTGCCGCATTTCCGCGATGTAATCAGCGGCTGCCTCTGCAAATGTATCATGTGGCGTGTCATTGCCATAAAGACCACGGGCCTGAAGCCCGTAAAATGGCCGATCATCGCCAACAAGATTCGCAAGATGACGCAGGTTTAAAACATTGCCAAACATTCCAGCAACAAGAAAAAACGGGGTTTTCTTTCCTCCCTCGCCCTGATGCATCGGCACAAGGTGTTGGAACCGTTTTTTGGCCGGCGTTGTTTTTTTCGGCGCGGCATCAAGCCCATCGGTATCTGTGGTGTCTGTCGCCCCGCCGATCTGTTCGGCAATCAGCGCCGCGCATTTTTCAATAGTCGGGGCCTCGAACAATACCGAAATCGGAAATTCAATCCGATAGGATTTTTTCACCATCGCAAACAGGCGCACCGCAATTAACGAATGTCCGCCAAGGTCAAAGAAATCATCCTGAACTCCAACCTGGTCAACCCCTAGCAATGTTTGCCAAAACCCTGCCAAATTACGCTCTATGTCATTTGAGGGCTTAACAAAATCAGTCTCTAACGCAGGCCTTTCAAATCTCTGGACGCTTGCTTTAGTAGAATTTGAACTGGCGTCGGATTGCTGAACCAATGTGTTCAAATCCATTGACGAGACAAATATTTGCGAGCGGTTTTGCCCAAGTGCGCGCAAGAACATATCCGCACCCTCATCGGGTAATATTCCTTGTGAAAGGTTGTGGCGTAAACGCTCCTCGGCAGCAGAAAATGCCGGTTCTTTAACTTTGAGCGGATCGATTTCCATTTCGTTTAGATTTAGCCGAACGGTGGTTGCAAAGCCTTTTGCCTGATCCAGTCGCCGGATCGAAAAGTCCTTAATTTCGATGCAAACATTACCGTTTTCATCGCAAATAATCACATCAAATACGGCCGTTTCGCCGTCTTGTGTATTTTCGTAAGCATTACGAACCCAGCTGATAATCTTGGTCGGCAGCGCATTTATTACCCGAATGGATCCATAAGAAACCGGCACCCAAAGATGGCTGGGTTGATAGCCCGATATCAGCTTCATTGCCCAACCGGTTGCCAGATCAAGCAATGCAGGATGCAAGATATAACCGGCCTTCACATCGTCTTTTGCAATTTCAGGCAAGGCCAAATGCGCGATGCCTTCATTCACACCAAATGCTGTTTTTGACAGTAGCCGCCAACGTGGCCCAAAGACAAGATGGGCTTCTTGTGGTGAATGTAAAGGCTGGCCATCGCTCTGGGTTATATTATCACATCGGGCAGAAATTTCTTCGATATTAACCCCGTCGGCTTCGATCTGACCATCCAGAACAATCGTAGCCTCGGCATGAAGCTGGTAACCCTTCTGCCCATCCAAAATGCAAGCACTTTGAACCTCAAATTTATAGCCCTCATTAGATCGTGTCAGGCGCACGCGGATATCGCGATCCTCATTATCATCAATTTGCAACGGACGTAAAAACAACAAATCTTCAATTTTAAACGGGCCGGTTTCGCCATGGGCCACCAAGGCCTCTGCGGCCAGCTCGATAAACCCTGTGCCGGGCAGCAGTGCGGCGCCGGATTTGGTTCGGTGCTCATCCAAAAACCAACGGTTTGTGCGGTAATTGGCCGTAAAAATCCGGTTGCCCGCAGCATCAAAACTTGCCTGATCCAGCATTGGTTGCTCAACCGGTTCCGGCGCGTCAATCTCGTTTTTGTTATCCTGCGCGGCGACAGCATCGGCAGCCATGCCGACTTGGTTCCAAATGCCCCAGTTGATTGCCATAACCCGAGTTTTGTTGCCGCTGCGCGATTTGGCATAGGCATTTAAAAATTCATTCGCGGCGACATAATCAATCTGCCCGATCGGGGCCGTAACCGTGCTGGTAGATGAAAACAGCGCAAGCCAATCCAGATCACCATCTGCAAACACCATTCCCAGCACCTCGGTGCCGTGTAATTTGGGTGTAAATATATCCTCGATATTTGCTGTGGATTTGGTCAGCAAAGGCGCGTCATCAATCACACCGGCAGCATGGATCACACCGTTAATCCGGCCAAATTTCTGCTCGGCCTTGCGGCGCAAATCCTGCATCTGGGTGATATTGCTAACATCGGCCGCACTCACCATAACTTTACCGCCAAGCGATTCCAGACCTTGAACGGCACGGATGCGCTGGCTGGTTTTGTCGGTTTTTTTGTGGCTGTTCAGGTAATCATTCCAGTCTGCACGATCCGGCAATTCAGTGCGCGACATCAAGATAATCGTTGCCGAATAATCGCGAATAAGCTTGGCGGCAATGGTTTGGCCAATGCCACCAAACCCGCCGGTAATCATGTAAACACCTTGGGGTTTTATCTGCGGGGATGGTGTGGTTTTAGCCAATTCAACAGCCCGCAGCTCTTGCTCAAAACGCTTCTCGCCCCTCAAGGCCGCTACATAATTAGCGGGTGGCGAAACCAAATCTTCCAAAATCCGCAAGGCCAACCGGTCCAAATTATGATCATGCGCCTTGCCCGGCGTTACCGTTTCAACATCCAAAACCGCGCAACTCACCCCTGACAATTCGCGCGGGATCACCCGCACAGGGCCGATAATTGTTGCTTTTTCGGGATGCGGCAAAGCCTCGTTTCGAACCTGGGTAGCGCCAGAAGTAACCGTCGTAATGTGTAATGAGCTTGGCAGGTTTTCATCCGTAATAGCCTGTGCAAGAAATAGTAAACTGTAAAAACCCTGCTCTAGATTGCGATGGAAAAAACTGCTTCCGGGGCGAAAATTATTCTGTTCCGTGTAAAGCCAAAGATGCAGGATACGGGTGGGCACAGCGCTATTTTGAACCAGATCCTGCAACAATAAATCATAACCCTCACGGCCATGTTCGGCACTGATCGTGTAGCGGTTGGCAGAAGCCTTTGCATAGCCGTCGCCACTGTGCACTTCGATTACCGGATGGCCTTGGTGGCGCAACCGATCTGCAATTTTGGCACCCAATCCGGCGTGATCCATAAAGATAAGCCAGCTTTGCTTTTCCACCTGATCCAATTCGGTTTCAGGATCAAATTCATAATCGGCCAAACGCGGTCGCCAGTGAATACGTGCGCCCCAATCCGATAGGTTTTTATCGCGACTCAAGTGGCTCGGAACCGGAGTTTGGGCAGGTTTACCCGGTTCAATAAAATAGCTTGAGCGCTGGAATGCGTAAGTGGGTAGCGGCACACGATGGCGCTTTTGCTCCCCCCAAATTTGCTGCCAATCGGCCTCATATCCAACGGCCCAAAGACGCGCGACAATACCCAGAAAATACCGGTCATCTTCAATGTTCTCATCAGGGTGGCGCAACACGCTCATCACTTGCTGGGCAGGCACCGAGCCATGCATTCGGGTTAAAGAACCAAGCGCCTTACCCGGTCCCATTTCCAGATAAATCCGGCGGGGCTGCTGTGAAAGCGTGGTAATGCAATCGGCAAAATTTACCGTATTTCGCAAATGCTGAACCCAGTAATCAGGGTCTGTGGCTTGTGTCTCTGTAATTAATTTACCGGTCCTGTTTGAGAGGAACGGCAAGGTCGGAGCATTCAGTTTTATCGACCGTAAATAGGCACCAAACTTCGCCAAAATAGGTTCTAACATACGGGAATGAGCCGCAATATCAATCGCAATGCGTTGGCATGATATATCTTGCTTCAATAGCCGTGTCTCTAGTTTATCCAGTGCTGCTTGCGGGCCTGAAACGGCCGTTAATGCGGGTGCGTTCAGGCTGGCAATATCCAGATCATCGCCCAGCATCGGCTGCAAATCGGCCAGTGACAAACCGATACTCAGCATTCCGCCAGCAGGCACGGTATCAAATAGCTGACCGCGCAACAAAACCAGCCCGATGCAATCTTCAAAGCTGATCACACCCGCCAGACATGCGGCCGTATTTTCACCCATGCTATGGCCAACCAAAACAGAAGGGCGCACGTCCCAGGCCATCCATAATTGCGCCAAAGCGTATTCTACAATCATGATCAAAGGCAATTGCACGGACGGGCGTTTTAACTGATTTTCTGCATTGGGAGCATCAGCATCTTCGGCCAACCAAAGCGCGCGAATGTCATAATCAATTTTGCCCTGTAAAATCTTAAGACCGCGATCCATCCATTCCTGAAAAACCGGCTCGGTCTGATACAAGTCGCGCGCCATCCCAACATATTGGGCACCACCGCCGGGAAACATAAACACCACCTCGGGCGCGTCGCCAATCGGGGTGTGATCAAACACTCTGCGCGTATCGCCATTTTCCAGTAGCTGCGCGGCTTCTTCATGGCTTTCGGCCACCAGAACCCGGCGTTTTTCAAAAGCGCGGCGGCCCTGCTTCAAGGTCCATGAAACATCGGCAAGCGGCTGATCGGGGTTGGCGCGCAGATGTTTGGCAAGTGCGGCCGAATTGGCATCCAGCGCGGCTTTGTTGCGACCGGAAACCGTCAGGATATGAAACGGCCAATCGCTATCACCGGATTTCGGGCGCTTGGGGGCTTCCTCTAAAACCAGATGCGCATTGGTGCCGCCAACCCCCAGCGAAGTAACGCCAGCCCGGCGCGGGCCTTTGTGGGATACCCAGTCGCGAAGCTTTGCGTTTACCTGAAACGGATTGCCGGCAAAACCAATTTGCGGGTTGGCGGTTTTATAATTAATGCTGGCAGGGATTTGACGGTGATGCAAAGACAGGGCCGTTTTTATCACGCTCGCAACCCCGGCCGCTGTGTCGAGATGGCCGATATTGGCCTTGACCGAACCAACCCAGCAATAATCGATCTTGTCAGTGGTTTTTCTGAAGGCTTGGCAACCTCGATCATATCCCCAAGATGGGTGCCGGTGCCGTGACATTCGACGTAATCAAACGTGTCTGCAGGCGTTCCGGCCTTGGTTTGGGCCTCAAAAATTGCGGCGGCCTGACCATCCACACCGGGGGCCAGATATCCGGCCTTGGCCGCGCCATCATTGTTAATCGCCGTGCCCTTGATCACGCCCCAGATATGGTCGCCATCAGCAATCGCATCCTTTAGGCGACGCAGCACAACCACCCCCGCACCGCTGCCAAAAACCGTGCCCTTCGCACGGCTGTCAAAAGGGTAGCAATGGCCATCAGGCGAAAGCGGCTCGCCCTCTGTCGGAAGATAGCCGCGGCCATGCGGAATTTCAATCGTCACCCCGCCGGCAAGAGCCATGTCACATTCGCCACTTTGCAAAGCCTCGCAAGCATAATGCATCGCAACCAAAGACGTTGAGCAAGCCGTTTGTATGCTAATACTTGGTCCGGTCAGATTGAATACATGACTAACGCGGGTCGACAGGAAATCTTTGTCATTTCCGGTGTGGCGCAGCAGGAACATACCCACATCTTCGATTAAGTCCGGGTTTGAGCAAATGTTGAAATAGAAATAACTGCCCATGCCACAACCGGCAAAAACCCCGACGGGGCCATCAAAGTTTTCCGGCGGGTGGCCGGCGTTTTCCAAGGCCTCCCAAGATACCTCGAGAAACTTTCGGTGTTGCGGGTCCATAATGGCGGCTTCTTTTGGACTAAGCCCGAAAAAATCCGCATCAAATTCTTTAAAATCATCAAGCGTTGCACAGGAGCGGACATAATTTTTATGCCGGGCTTTCCCCATATCTTCGCCGGCATTTTGCAGCTCATCATCGCTAAGCACACGAATTGATTCAACGCCAGCTTGCAGGTTGTTCCAGTATTCTTCGATTGTGCCCGCGCCGGGAAGATGTGCAGCCATGCCAACAATAGCGATGTCATTATCGCTTATGCCATTTTGATATGGTGTATCACTCATATTTACCAACCTCGGAACTATATCGAATTTCAGTGTCATTTACACCGATATCCAAACAGCTTCTCACAAACTACCTGAATTTTTAATAATCAAACTACTTTACAGCAAAAAGGATACACTAAGGTATTTTAAAGGCAACAAGATCAATCACCTCCGCCCAGTTCAGCCATAATGCCAATACAGCAAATAACACACCAACAGTTGCAAATACAGCATCATGCAGCGGATCCCACGCCCCCTGTTTGCGCGCCAGCCAAACCACCACAGGATATGCGATCAGCATTGCAACTCCCTGTCCGATTAACGCGCCGGGCAAACCCAAAATCTGGATGCCAATCAGCAGCCCCGCAATCATCAAAATTGCGCGCGCGGCTGCAAGCACGAAAAACCGTTTGGAATCGCCACTTGCCAAAGCAGCCTGATCATACGTCAAAACAATAACCTGTGGAATCTGCACAATAACCACCAGAATCACAACAGCCCCGGCCCCGTAATAACGCGAATCATACAGAAGATGAATCAACCCAACGCCCGAAATCCCAAAGAACATAACCAAAAGAAAAATCAATCCCGTCAGGATAAACCGCATTTTTTGTAGCTGTTTAAAATTTTGCACCGATGCAGACGGCGGTTTTTCGCGGTAGATCGGGATCAGGATTTTGCCGATAAGCATTATACCCAACAACAACGGGAAACTGGCCAGAAAAAAGCCGATATTATAAACACCAAGCTGTTCAAGAGAAAGAAACCTGCCCAGAACAAGTTTATCACCCTGACCAAGCGCAAAGCCTGCAATCGTGCTAAGGAATATCCATTTTCCAAACCTGATCAGCTCATACGCCGCAGGTTTTTCCCAGCGAAAATGGTTTTTAGCGCCGGGCAAATAAAGATTATACATAACCAACTGCGCAAAAGCGCTGATAATACCGCTAATCACCAACGCCCAAACCGATTGGGTCCACCATGCCAGCAACACGGCCGAAATAATTCCAACGACCTGTGTGAGAACATCAATCACCGTCACACGCCCCAACAGCAAATGCCGGTTTGCAGTTTCATGGCGCGTCGGTTTAAAGCCCATAATTATCAAAGTTAATGCCGCAACGGGTAAGTATAAAGACAGCTCAGGCACCGAATAAAACCACGCCATCGGCCAGGCAAATGCGGTTGCGATAATCCATAAAATAAAGCCCCGCATCACCTGAATTGTCCAGGCTGTGTTTAGAAAATCGGGGTCATCACCGCGTTTATTTTGCATGATCGAGGGACCAATCCCCAGATCAGAGAACATAACCAGCCCCATCATAAACACAGAAACCAGGGTCATCACACCAAAGGCTTCGGGAAACAAAAGGCGCGTCAGAATCAAGTTAGAGGCAAGCCGCAATACTTGCGAAGTCCCGTAACCAATGACAGTCAAGCCCGAGCTGCGAATAAGGCGCGCCTTTAAATTATTGCCAGACAGCCCCCCCTTCATCGTCCGCGTCTCCAGTCACCGCGCCCTTTGGGGCGGCTCAAGCGCACAGCCAAAGCAACACCGCCATAAACAGCAAAACCAAATGGATGGACCAAAGCCAGTTTCAGTTTTCCAAATATACCCAGATCAGGCGTATCATCATTCACCAGCAGTTCAGGATAGCGGTCGCGAATTTCATCAACCCCGGCATTTTGCCGCCTTCTGACAGCAACCAGATTGCGCCAACCCTCGACGATTGGCCAATCATACGATGCCAAAACCTTGGCCCGCTCATTTGGCGCAAACATCAACCTTGCATAAGTATCATCCGAAATAATATCCGGCCATTCAGCCCAGCGCGCCCGCCCAGCGGCATTTAGCGCAAACAAACCGGCCCCCGGAACGCCATGTGTCATAAACGGAACCCGCCGGTAAATAGCACAGTAAGCCCGGCTGATCACGCTGGAAGGGCGCGGAATAATCAAGGTGCCGCTAACATATTGTGCCTTGCGACATTCAAGCGCTGCCGAAATTTGCGCCAACAAAAGCGGACTAACCACAACATCCGCATCCAGATACACCCGTTGGCCGTATTGCGCCGCCTGTTCCGCTGCATTTAACGCGCCCAACTTGCCGCCCTTGGCGATATCGATAACAATCAAATCCCAATCTCGCGATTTTGCATCTGCTTTATAATTGCCGGCTATTTCAGCCGTGTTGTCATCACAGCCATTGGCCACAACAATTATTTCAACCGCAAAATCCCCGTTTGATCCAAGCACAGCCTGCAAGCACGGCCCTATCAACGTCGCCTCGTTATGGGCCGGTATGATCACACTTAGCACTTCATTCGCTCCGATAAGTCACACCACAAAGGAATCCCTCGGCAACGCTGGATTTAAATGATAGGGGTTTATTTAACATGATGTTTACAAAATGAACCTGACAAAAATATGATCAAAGCAGATAAAAACCCACCTATTGGCTATCTCATACCGCAGTTTCCCGGCCAAACCCACATTTTCTTTTGGCGCGAAATAATGGAAATAGAGGCGTCAGGAACACAGGTGAAGCTGTTTTCCACCCGAATGCCTGCCAAAGGGCTGATTTCACACAATTGGTCAGATCTGGCTATTTCGCGCACTCGGTATTTGGGGGTAATTAAACCACTGGCAATGTTGCGCAGCATGTTGTCGGTTTCGCCGTTTTGGTGGGGCCCCGAGTTGCGCCGTAGCGGTTTTGTGTTTCTTAAGGATCTATTGGTCAGCGCCGCGGCTGCGCGCCTGCTGCTCGTTGCGTGTAAAAAGCAGGGCATCAACCATGTCCATGTGCATTCCTGTGGCCGGGCCGCATTAATTGGCGCACTGGCCAAACGCATGGGCGGGCCGGATTACAGCATCACCCTGCATGGCCCATTGTCTGACTATGGTGTTGGGCAGAATTTAAAATGGCAGGGCGCAAAATTCGCGACTGTTATCACCCAAAAGCTGTTGGATGAACTGCCCCAACAGCTTGGAAATTCTCTGCCAAAACGGTTAATATTACAGCCAATGGGGGTTGATACGCAGGCTCTAACAAGGCCCGATCCGTATGTTTCCGCCCAAAAAGGCAAGCCGGTTCATTTGTTCAGCTGTGGTCGTTTGAACGTGGTTAAGGGGCATCAGGATTTGTTCAGTGCCGTTCGTATTTTATTGGATCAAGGTCATGATATTCAGCTTGATATCGCGGGCGAGGATGATGATGGCGGGCATGGTTATCATCAAACACTGGCAGCACTGCTGAAGGCGAAAAAGCTGGAAAACCATGTGCGCTTGCTTGGTGCTATCAGCTCGGATGCTGTGCGGGATTATCTGTTGAAAACACATATATTCGTGCTGGCCAGCTGGCATGAACCACTGGGCGTGGCCTATATGGAGGCAATGAGTTGCGGGGTGCCAACCATTGGCACCGATGCCGGCGGTGTGCCCGAGCTAATTACAAACGGGCAAGACGGGCTGCTGGTTGCCCCTCAAAATCCGGCCGCGCTTGCGGATGCGATCCTGTCTCTTATCAATGACAGAAAGCTTGCAAACAATCTTGGGGCCGCAGGGCGTGAAAGAATTGTTACAGGCTTTGATTCGCGTCTTGGGGCGCAGACAATTTTAGCAGAGATTGCCAAATAACAGGCTCTAATCCGGCCGGATCAATAGTCTGATGTTGAAATAATGTGATCCGGGTTATTGCTAAAAACCAGGTACTCAACGCCATAGGTTTGTGCCGTGCTTTCATTGCTCCGCAGATAAATAATGCCGTCTTTAGCCGTGATTGAATAATCATCTGCGTCACCCGCAAACACAACCGTATCGCGCCCGGCACCACCATGTATCATGTCACCATTGCCCGTGGCATAAAATCGGTCATCCCCGCCACGGCCAAGCATAATATCGGCCTTGCCGGTGCCGCGCATTTCATCCGCAGCCTCTGTGCCAAAATAACGCCCGCCATGGGTAAAGGCATCCATTGCGCGCGTTTCCCACCAGCCTGCTGTATTGCGGTTATATTCCACCAATACATCATGGCGCGGGTTCTGGTCATCCAAATGGCGCAACGATCCCCAACTGCCATATTGGCTGGGGGCTGAAACATCGACAAATGCGTTAAACAGACCACCCCCGGCTTTGCGCCAACCCTGTAACAACTCTTGATAAATCAGGGCCATTTCAGGGCTGTAGTTTGCATAACTAAAAAAATCCACCAGATCTTCATTTCGACCCCATTCACCCATAGCGGCCACATGGGTTCCGCCCTCGTACATCACCAATTGCAGGCCGTTTTGTTGTGCGATATCTGCGTGATACGGCAATAAAACGGTTAACAATTCTGCCAACGATTCTTTTTGAATAGCCTTGGCCAGCAAAGGAGTCGCCTCTGTAAAACCGTGTTCTTTGACATATTCACGCAGGGAAACACGGGCCAAACCCTTGGCGACACCTGATTTTTCTGCCTTTGCGCGGCTATCAGCAACCCATTCCAGAACTTTCGGAGCCATTTCATCCATGCCCATTCCATGCCCGAAATAGCCGGTCACGGCATAGGCATCAAACCAGGTTATCGGCTCCAGGTTTCGGCTGTCTTCGGCCAAGAATAATGGCGCGCCCAACAGACCTTCCTCCAGACCCATCCAGCCGGTGTGGGTGGCAATCACCCGCACCAAACGCTGCTCGGCCTGATCGCCAAATACTTCGCTCCAAATCTGCGCCATTTCTGCGGCACGCATGCCAGAAAACTGCAACCACGCATCCGGTGCCGCATCTTTGCCCCAACGCTTTTCGGCCTGTTGGGCAGCCCAATGCGTTTGTGCAAAAGTGAAATTCCATAACTCGTTTGAATATTCAACATAGGCGTGCAGGTTAAGTGATAATGTGTCTCTAACATAGGCTGCAAACTGGCGCATATAATCGTCATCCGCCAAATGCGGCATGTTAAACCAAGGATCCGCGCCAATCTGGTTTGAAAGCGCCACCATTACCTCGACCGGCACACCGCGTCGAATATAGGTATAATCATCCAGCCTAGGGCGCCCATCCCAATTTTCCACGATTGATCCATTGGTGTTCATCCAGTCCATAAACCGAACCACGCGCAAATCCTCGATGATTTCCAGCCAGTCAGGATTGAACAATGCCCCAACCTCGAACAGCTCAATATGATTTTCATGCACAATGCGGATATTGCGAATGTAATCACCGGTTTTGTGAGGGTCGGTTACGGTTATCCCAATGCCAACAGGGCCATCTCCGGGTTGAAACCGAAACCACATTTCACCGGGCTTTGTGCGCATCAAACTGGCGCGACCGCCAATGATGATCTCGCCCTCTCCATCATAAGTAAGTCGGTAAATTCCAGCAACAGACAGGCCATCTTTGGGCTGATCTGTCAAAATAAACGTCTCTATTGCGGTCAATTCTTCGGGAATCCGAACCGGCCAGCCCGCCGCATCCAGATGCCCTTCTGCCATTAAATCTTCGGCCGTTTTGGCACCCCATTGATCAGGTAAATGACCCACCCAAGGTCGGGCTGTTTTCATCACATCAATAAACGGATTTTGGCTGGACCAATCCGCGATACCGTTCAGGCCCATAGCCAAAGACGGGTTGCTAAGCCCCAATGCATCTGTAACGATGATCTCGGTTGGGGCCACCGGCGACTGTGTATTTATGGCCAAATCCGCCCCGCTAATCACCTGATTTATCACATCCAGGTTTTCACGAACCAACGGATGAATGCTTGCCGGTAGTGTTATATCCGTTGGAATAGGCTCATCAAAATAAGCAAAATAGGTTATCGCCGCGGCCAGAAAATACAGCGTTGCCGTGCCGTGCGGAGCATCATCGCTGTATAAATCCGCAGGCGGAATTTTTGAAAGCTCGGTTTCGGTGAAAAGCCTTGCAAGATTTTTTGCCACCGGAATCAGCCGCACATCATAATCCGGGCGGGCCGCAGAAATGGCGCTGACCCAGTCAACAAACCATTGGTGATAGTCATTTTTAGCATGCTCGTAATAATCTGCAAAATTTGCATCAGGGTTAGCCCCCTCGATTAGTCCCGGCATTTCCTGCCAACCCGCATAGATATAAAATATCGGCTTGACCCCCGCGTTGGCAATCCAGTCAAACACCACCAATGTGTCCTCCAGCGGCGTTCTGCCTGTGGGGTTTTCCCAGTCCGTAGGCTGATCGGCGGCACGATCCTGAATGAAATTGGCGGGATTGATCATCACAACATTAAAACCCGCCGCGCCAAAATCGCCGCTCTCCGGGTCCCAAACGCTGGGAACTTGCTTGAAAGACCACCCTGCAAGGGGCGGCAAGTCTTCGCTGAAGTTTCGTAAAAAACCCCATTGGCCGTCCACCGAAAAGCTGTGTCCGGCAGATTTGGCCAGAAAATGCAGCCAGTGCGGAACAGATGTTTCGTCACTATCGCTTAGGTGATGCACAAGGCTGTTGCCAAATATATAGGCCTTAATATCTTTGGATTGGGCTGGATTAGTCCCTAATATTAGCAAAACAAGCAGGTATTTTAATCGTAAAAACATTTGGGCACCCATGTTATTAATTATATCTTGATTATGCCGCCCAA
>CAYYXZ010000002.1:0-5607 GCA_964475715.1 uncultured Marinosulfonomonas sp.
CCGGGGGGGCCGGCGGGGGCGCGGTTTGCGGCATTCCCGGGGGGGGGTCTTCGGCAGGTGTCGGAATTGGCGGCGTCACAGATTGTTGCGGGGCCGGGCTGGGTTCGGGGCTGGGTTCAGGTTCAGGACTGGGTCGGGGTGCCGACAGCGCGGCGAAATCCTGCGGCGAAATAATCGACACTTCGGTGATTTCCAGGGTATCATCCGGCACGCCTGACAGCAGCCCGCCAATCACCGCCCAGCCAAACAAGGCACCATGCCCGATGCCCGATATGTAATACCCCAAATTCATTTTTAACCGTCACGCCCGTCAAACGTGGGACCACCGGTTTCGGTCACCAGCCCGATGTTGGAAAACCCGCCCGCATTCAACGCGCCCATCACCTGCACCACGCGCTCATAGGCAATCGCGCCATCGGCCCGCAAGAACACCTTGTTACTGCTACGTTCGGCCGCGATTGCGCGCAATCTCGGGATCAGCTGGCTCATGGCAATTTCAGTTTCCTGCACCATAATCAGACCATCGAGCGTGATGGTAATGGTCAGCGGCTCTTCCTGCTCGCTTGGCAGTGCCGTGGCCGCGGTTTTGGGCAATTGGATCGGCACACCAACCGTCATCAACGGGGCCGCCACCATGAAAATAATCAACAAAACCATCATCACATCAACAAACGGAGTAACGTTAATCTCGCTCATCGCCTTGGCCCGACGCCGGCGCCGTCGTCTGCCTCCACCGCCGTTTTGAATAACTTGCACCCCCATATCAGCTGTCCAACTGACGGCTTAGGATGGTGGCAAATTCATCGGCAAAAGCCTCGTAGCCGCCAAGAATCCGGTCGATATCATTTGATAGCTTGTTGTAATAAATTACCGCCGGAATCGCCGCCAGCAGGCCAATACCGGTGGCCAGCAGCGCTTCGGCAATGCCCGGCGCGATTACGGCCAGACTGGTGCTTTGCTGGCGGGCAATTTCAATAAATGCGTTCATGATGCCCCAAACCGTGCCAAACAGCCCGACAAACGGCGAGATCGAACCAACCGTGGCCAGAAATGTCAAACCATTGTTCAATTTCGCGGCCTCTTTGGCAATTGCCACATCCATGGCCCGATCAATGCGTGACTGGGCACCGGCAATCAGGCCGCCATCTTCGCGGTGCGATCTGCGCCATTCCTGCATTCCGGCCACAAACACCTTTTCGGCCGGACCTTGGGGGTTGGTGCCTATTTTATCAAACAGCTCGTCCAGCGGCTCGCCCGACCAGAAAGCCTGATCAAACACCGCAGCCTCGGCCCGCGATTTTCGCAGCTCCAGCGTTTTGTTGATAATAATCGACCACGACCAAAACGAAGCCACAACCAGCGAGATCATCACCAGCTGCACCGTAATTGTTGCGCGCATAAACAGCGCCCAAAAGGAGAAATCAATCTCCTGCGCCATTGCGAGGGTTTCCGTTTCCATTATACCTGCTCTTTTTTGTTTGACCACTCTGTCGGTGGTTCTGATTAACCGCTGATATAGAGTCTATTCACAAGGAATGCCAGAAAATGCACGCCATAAGCGGAATTTTGTAGATTTAATGCAGCATTTGGCGAATTTTTGCCGGCATTCGCACGATTTGGCCGTTCTCGTTGATGATTGCAACGGTCACAACGGCGCTAAATAACAGATCGGGGCCGCGGCTGACGTGTTGCTGCATCACCAAACGCGCGCCGGTAATTTGCTGAATTTCGGTTTTGACTTCCAATTCATCATCCAGATGCGCAGGCACCAGATAATCGGCCTCGACGCGGCGCACCACGAACACCTGACCGGCCGCTTTCATGGCGTTTTGATCAATCCCGAGTTCGCGCAGCCAACCGGATCGGGCGCGCTCGATATATTTCAGGTAATTGGCGTAATAAACAATGCCCGCCATGTCGGTGTCTTCATAATAAACGCGGATGGGAAATGTGTGGGGCATGGTTTAATCCGATCTGATCAGGCCCGAAAACCCAGCCACTGCCACTAACGATAAAAACCAGCCCATGGCAATGTGAAACCACAAATAGACCCGTGCGAATCTGCCGAATATGCCGTGGTTTTCATCAGGTATCCAGAAGGATTGCATTTCCAGCGAGACCACCGGAAACAGCGTGTCGGCAGAATAGATAAACGGGTTGAAACGGGGGTAGGATTGGGCCCTTATATGGCTATGAAAATGCACAATGCGATCGGGTTTATCCATATTTTCGGTCCATTCAACCGCGCGCATTATGCGCACGTCATTGGGTTTGATGGCATCGTATTTTTCTGCAATGCCAAAAACCAGGCTGCCAATTAACAGCAAACCAAACAACCACGCAAAGGCCAGCAAGGGTTGATGGCCATAACGCACGGTCAGGCCCAAAATCGGGTCCAGAATGGAATGCACGTAATAATCCTCATACATATGCTCGCGTTTCAGCTGCGCGCGGCGGTCGGCCCGCTGGCGTTTTTCCTTGTCGATCAACACCGCCTTGGCATCAGCCCGATAACCCATTTTGCGCAACACTTTGGCGCATTGTTCCCACGGTTGCGACCGGAAATCTTGCTTAAAACGGGACGGGTCCTGGCGCGACAGCCAGTCAATCCGCGCCTTGGCCGTTACAGGCCCACCCGTAAAAGCGCCGTAACGACAACGATCCAACGCTAAATTCCGATGATCGGGCCAGCAATCCTGTTCATCACAAATATTGCCAAATTCCGCGTTCGTAAGATCCAGCAACCCCTTGGCACGGGCCCCCTTGCGCCAGAAAAATGTGCCGGAAACCTTGGCCCCATCCGCACATAGCGCGCTATCCGTCCCTGCCGCTTGCAATTTCGCGCCATCACATTCAAGATTACCGCCCAGATCTGCGCCCAGCAAACGGATTTCACCCCGCGATTTGACACGCCGCAAAAACACGCAGCCTCTGGCCTGCAACTGGTCCGCATCCAGCCCCGGAAAATTCGAGCCATCTAAAAACAGGTTATCGATTTTCGCCGACCGCAACACCGGTGTTTTCTCAAACCGGCAGTTGAACAAAACGATATTGCGCGCAATGCGACAGCCTTCCAGATCCAGCACACCGGTGATCAGCCCACCTTTCAACCGCACGCCTTTTTCATGCACGGGGTTGGGCAGCCCGTTACAGCCGCCCAGCAGCAAATAACGGATGAATTCGCCCCGAACCTGGCGCGCATCCCCCGCATCATCTGGCGGCACTGCACCATCTTCAAGCACGACCAATTCACCCGAACCCAGCCCCGCCAACAAAAGCTGCTCACCGCCCAGAAGCGGTTTAAATTCGGAAAGCTTTCGGCGCATGTTTGCGATGTTATTTTTCCTTGATTGAATTCCAGAAAATACCCAGATGCCGCGTGACAATTTCGTTATAACGCCCCGAGTCCTTTAACGCCGCAATGCCTGCGTTAATCCGGTACAAATGCGTGGTGCCGCGCCAGTGACGTTTAGAGATCACCACATGCAGGCTTTCCTCTGATAGCGGGCGTTCCAGCGGGATCGCCTTGCCGCGCAAACCCAGCTCGTTTATTTTGCTGGCACCCAGAAAAACATTCAGCGCCACCGCATCAACCTTGCCCTGTTGCAGCAGCGCAAAACAGGCGGCGGGGCTTTCAGGTTGCACCAAGGTGATCAGATCTTTTTTCAGCCAATTACGGCCAACGCGATCCAGATCATGGGTGAAATAACCCGCGGGCCGGCACAGGGTTTTGCCAACAATATCGGCATCGGTCTCAAAGGTGAACGGCTTGTCGGCATTGACAAACAGCATGATCAGCAGCCGCATCAGCGGGTCGGAAAAATGGAAATTGGCGCAAATCTCATTGGCCGGATCCCCCTCGCAATCGGGCCTAAGCCACGGGAAACCCATGTCAAATTCCTTGCTGTCCAGCATCGGGAACAGATGTTTTGACCAGTCATCCTCCCATGTGATGGAATAAGAAACCGGATTTGTCGTGCTTTCCATGGCCGCGTTAATCAGCTCGGTCACCATGCCGCCACCGGGCCAATCCTGATCGGTAAACGGCGCATAATCACCCCCCGTCAGCAATCGCATTTCGGCCGTGTCATCTTTCAGCGGCGTGGGGTCAACCTGCACATGGTCCGGCGGGCAGGGGATGAAAAGCTGCATGCCCTCGGTCACCTGCAAAACCGAGCCGCGCAGAACCTCTTGGTTGCTGTAATAAATCAGCGTCCACCTATCTTGATCGCCATATTTATCCTGCGCAATTGAAAACAGGGTGTCGCCCGTTTTGGTGGTATATTTCACATCACATGCGGCAAATGCCACGGCTGGCAGCAAGGCAAACACCGCAAGAACCAAACTGGAAACAAACCTCATGTCACAGCTCCCTCAAATCGGATCATGTCTAAAAATCCGCCCAGATGCGTGTCATATGCAGATCAAGGATTTTCTGGTATTCACCGGATTTTTTAATCTTTTCCATGCCCTTGTTCAGCTCCACAATGATTTCTTTGCCGCGCGGATGGGTTTTGTGAACCACGCCGTGAATGCCCTGAATTGACAGCGGCCGCGTATCGATGATTTTCACAACATCCTTCAGCCCCAGATCCTTGATTTCCGCCCGGCCGGTAAATTCATTCACCGCAACCGCATCAACTTTACCTTCGGCCAGCAGCTCAAAACAATTTCTAACCGTAATCGGCTGGGTCAAAGTGATTTTATTTTCAGCAACCCAATTGCGCCCGTCCATGTCCAGGTCATGGGTAAAGAAACCTTTGGGCCGACAAATGTTTTTGCCCAAAATATCAGCATCCGAATTAAATAACACGGGGTTGTCTTTATGGGTAAACAGCAGGATTAGCAGCTCGAAAATTGGGTCGGAAAAGTTGAAATTTGCACAGCGGTATGCATCCGGCGTGCTTTCGCAATCGGGCTTGAACCAGCCCAGCCCCATATCCAGAAACGCGTTCGACAGCAGCGGATCCAGATGCGAATCAAAGCCATCCACCCAGTGAATACCAAAGCCCTCTTGCGGGTCGGCCGCCTCCATTGCCTGCTGCACCAGATCAACCACCATGCCACCATTTGGCAGCGACTGGTCCATAAACGGCTGATAGTCATTGCCAACCAGAATGCTGATTTTCTTACGACTGGCCGCCGTGCCCGGCACCACAATAACAGGCGCCGCAGCAGCCGTGGCAGCCGCAATATCGGTGCCACCGACAAGCCCGGTTGGCAAACCGTCAATGCAGGTCAGCTTCAGTTTCATTCCAACGCGGATCGAGGCCGGGTTGGACCCGATGGCCTTCAGGTTATTTTGATGAATAGCCGTCCACATTCCGGCGTTTTTATACAGGTTATCGGCGATCACCGACAGGCTATCGCCCCGTTGCACCGTATAAATCCCGCCGCATGTTTGGGCCTGCTCAGCCCCTTGCGCGGCCCCTTGTGACAGCCCAATTGCAATAGCAGCCACAGCAAATATTTTTTTAACCATAAAATCTCTCCCCACAGAATTATGGTTAGTAAATCGCTTATCTTGTGGCTACCGTCAACAGTTATACCAGATTTGTTGATACTTCTACGACCCCACCCGCTGATTTTGCAACTATGACATGCGCG
>CAYYXZ010000002.1:5707-9249 GCA_964475715.1 uncultured Marinosulfonomonas sp.
ATTTGTTGATACTTCTACGACCCCACCCGCTGATTTTGCAACTATGACATGCGCGCAAACAGCCGCAATGCGTGGGATTTATCATTGGCACAAAACGGCATGGCCGGATCATAAGCCGCCCGAACCAGCGCCGCAATTTCAGGCCGCAGCACTATTTCGCCATTACCCGGCAACACGGCCAACGGCGAGCGCGCTTCAAACGCAGCCTGCGACCACAAAAGAGCCACCTGCACCGCCTGCCCCAACGCAAGTGTCTCGGCCGCCAGATTTGCCATGGCCGCATCCATTTTGACAAAGCTGAAACAGGCTTGAATTGCGCCGGCATTATCAAAACGAAAGGCACGGTATTGATTGGCATCAGCAGCCTGCAAACGCGCAACCAGTTTATCCATGTCCGGAATCATTTCGCCCAGCTTGGGAACATGCAAAAGCTCATCCCAATCGCGAAAAAAGAACAACATCAGATTGGCACCCAATTCGGCATCCATCTCGGCCATCTTGTGGCCGGCCAACGTCACCACAGCCTCGATCGCGCCCTTGATCACCGGCAGGGTTTTATCATCCACCCCAAACACCACCGGCACAATCGGGCGCCCCCAGCGCGCAAAGGCATAAGCGCCGTCCCGTGCCGTAAAATGGTTTTCAATTTCAGCCAATTCCATCATATTATTGTTCCTAAAATATCCCCGCCGGAGGCATCAAACCTAACCAAACAAATCATCCCTGGCTTTGGGCACCGCCATGCCCAAATGCGCCCAAGCCTTGGCCGCCAGCATCCGCCCGCGCGGCGTGCGCTGGATCAACCCCTGTTGCAGCAAAAACGGCTCGATCACCTCTTCCAATGAATCGCGACTTTCCGATAATGCAGCGCACATGGTCTCAATCCCGACCGGCCCGCCGGCGTAATTTTCGGCAATCATACTCAAATAACGCCGGTCCGCCCCGTCAAGGCCCAGATGATCAACCTGCAACCGTGTCAGCGCGTTATCGGCCAGTTTCTGCGTGATTTTCCCGCCGCCCTCGACCACAGCAAAATCCACCACGCGGCGCAAAAGTCGCCCCGCAATACGCGGCGTGCCCCGTGCCCGTTTGGCAATTTCGCGCGCACCGGCATCCTCACATTGCACCCCCAAAAGCCGCGCACCGCGCACAACAATTTCGTGCAATTCCGCGATCGTGTAAAATTGCAAACGCACCGGAATGCCAAACCGGTCGCGCAGCGGCGTGGTCAACAACCCCATCCGCGTGGTCGCCCCGATCAACGTGAATGGCTGAAGCTCAATGCGCACCGTGCGCGCAGCCGGTCCCTCGCCGATCACCAGATCCAGCTCGAAATCTTCAAGCGCCGGGTAAAGCACCTCCTCGACCACCGGGTTAAGCCGATGAATTTCATCAATAAACAGCACGTCACCGGATTCCAGATTGGTCAGAATCGCGGCCAGATCACCGGCCTTGGCCAAAACCGGCCCGGACGTCATGCGAAAATTCACCCCCAGTTCACGCGCCATAATCTGGGCCAGCGTGGTTTTGCCCAAACCGGGCGGGCCGTGAAACAGCACATGATCCATCGCCTCTTTTCGAAGCCGCGCGCTTTGGATAAAAATGCGCAAATTGGCGCGCGCTTCGGCCTGCCCGATAAACTCATCCAAAACCTGCGGACGCAAGGCACGGTCGCGGTCCTCGGGGCGCGGCTCGGGGCGCAATGTGGGGTCTGGCTCGTTCATCATCTAACCCTTCGGTGCCAATAATTTCAGCGCCGCACGGATCAAGATTGCGGTATCGGCATCCGGTGCATCCCCCGCCGCCTGCGCAACCGCACCTGCGGCCTCGGCCGGAGCATACCCCAAATTGCCCAGCGCCGACAAAGCCTCGGATTGGGCCGCCGCCGTTGTGCCCAGCGCCGTTGTGTCGGGCGCGGAAATAACAACGGGCATTTCTGTCACCTCGCCGCCGGCCTCAACCTCGCCTTGCGCCGCCGCCAAACTGTCGCCCATCGCCATCACCGCCGGTGCCTTGTCTTTCAATTCCAGCACCACGCGCTGTGCGGTTTTTGGCCCGACACCTTTGGCAATTTTCACCGCATTCACATCGCCCAGCGCAATCGCGCGCCCGACGCCTTCGGCCCCCAGCGCGCCCAAAATCGCCAGCGAGGCCTTGGCCCCGATGCCCTGCACCCCCATCAATAAACGGTGCCATTCTTTTTCCAGCAAGCTGCTGAAGCCGAACAATTGCAAATTATCCTCGCGCACCAATAATTCGGTAAATAGCGCCACGGCCTGACCCGCCGCCGGCATGGTGGCCATGGTGCGGTCCGATAAATAAACGACGTAGCCAACCCCGCGCACATCAATCAAAACATGGTCGGCGGCGCGGTAATCTAGCCGACCTGAAATCTTGCCAATCATGCCGTTGCGCTCCTTTGTGCAGCCCGCTTTAACGCGGCCTCGTAATGACCGGCCGATTGCAAATGATGGGCGTGGCAAATCGCAATCGCCAGCGCATCGGCCGCATCAGGCCCCGCCAGATCAACCCCGGGCAATTGCAAACGCACCATATGGGCCACCTGATTTTTATCGGCATGGCCCACGCCGACAACCGTTTTTTTAACCTTGTTGGGGGCATATTCCCCCACGCGCAACCCCGCTTGGGCCGGAACCAGCATGGCAATGCCGCGGGCCTGACCCAGCTTTAGGCTGCCGGCTCCGTCTTTGTTAACAAATGTCTGCTCGACCGCGGCGGCTTCCGGCGCAAAACGGGCGATAATTTCACTCAGCTGGCTGTGCAGCGACAAAAGACGCTGGGCCAAATCAGCCCCCGCAGAGCAACAAACCCCGTTGCCGACATGAGCAAGCCGTGTGCCCGTCACATCAATGACGCCCCAACCAAGGTTTCTTAGCCCCGGATCAATCCCGATAACACGCATTGTTGCCCCCTCTGACATCGGCTTTTGTTGCCTTTGGGATACGGTTAGCACGAAAGGCGAACATTTGCCAAATAGAAAACAGGTTGGGCAGAATATCGCCAAGCGCATAGGAGCTGGAGAAAGCGAACTTTTACGCCATAAAATCAAATAGAAATGGCCCTGATTACGCCCAATTTATGCCTTTATTACAAAGCGTTAAGCAATCATTAAGCTATGCTTAAAATGCATATCAGATATGCAGTATCTTTGCCTTGAATGGTGCTGCCCGTAGCCCTAAATAACATTTAACAAACAAGCACAGCATATCGCTGCATCAACAAAAGGATAACTATTATGGCTACTTATGAAAACACCCGTCTGCTGGTTCCCGGTGCGGGCGGTTACGATTTTGGCATCTCCAGCATTACCACAAAGGCCACGGATTTTGGCACGGCCATTTCCAACTGGAATGCAGCGCGCAAAACCCGCAAGGAATTGTCAAAACTATCCGATCGTGTGCTGGACGATATCGGCATTTGTCGTGCGGATATTGCTACTTTTACAATTCGCTAATTTTGGCGTTACAGCGTTTCGATATAGCCTGGCGACTTGATTTTAATTATGTTGTCAGGCTATAAGT
>CAYYXZ010000002.1:9349-16711 GCA_964475715.1 uncultured Marinosulfonomonas sp.
GACATAACATAGGCGCCTGCCTGTTCAATAACGGTGCCCGCTTGCAGCAGCTCAAGCCTGTCATTATATGTTGCCTGACCCAGCTGGATCAGCAAAAACGCCTTGAAGCCAAAAAAAGCAACAACGCCAAACGCAATCCCCTTCCACGGAAACCGCGGTCCGCGACGACGTGCCCGGGCAACAATCAGCCCGTCATGATTAACCGAATAAATAATACCGTGCGACATCTTGCGATGCTTTTTATTAATGCGGCGCACCCGTTTGTAAAAATTCTTCATATAAATGTCAGACATGGCAGCCTCCAACAATTGGCCCCCACCAATCATGGTAATTTCGCGCTTAAATGTGGCATAACTAAGGCAATTAAGGATAATTTAAGGCGATTTTGAAAGTTTACCCGTGGTCAAATCGCAAAGTCAGGGTGGTCCAGTCAACAATCACATCCCTTTTGCACAAATTAAATCCAACCCGTGCATAAACGTCAATAACCTCATCTGCTTGTTCGTTTAAAATGCCCGATAAAATTGCATAACCGCCCTTACAAACCGAATCAGCCATATCCGGGGCCAATCCGATCAGCGGACCCTTCAAAATATTGGCAAATACCAGATCAAACGGCGCGGCCTGTTTTAGCTGTGGCGCATCAAACCCCGCCGCCTCAAGGCAAATCACCCGCCCCTCCAGATCATTACACGCCACATTGGCCCGCGCCACATCGACGGCTTGGCTGTCAATATCGCTGGCCAGCACCGGATTTGGCCAAATCCGCGCCGCGGCCATGGCCAAAACGGCCGTGCCACAACCAATATCGACCACATTTCTACCAACAAAACCGGCGCTGGCCAACCCATCCAGCGCGCGCAAACAGCCCAGCGTGGTGCCATGATGCCCGGTGCCAAACGCCATCGCCGCCTCGATCAGCAACCCAACCGCCCCCTCGGGCACTTGATCGGCATCATGGCTGCCGTAAACAAAAAACCGGCCGGCCCGCACCGGCACCAATTCGCGTCTTACATGCGCCACCCAGTCGGTCTCGGGCAACTCTGAAACCACAAATGGGCTAGCCTTAAACAGCGCGGCCAACAATGCCAGTCCGGTCTGCTCCGGCGCGTCGGTGAAATAGCCGCAGACCTCCCATAAACCCAAGCCATCCTCGATCTCGAACACCCCGATACCGGTTGGCTCTGGCGTTAATCTCTCCAACGCATCCCCCAACGCTTGGGCCGGTTTTTGTCCGCTCAGGGTGCTCAGGGCTGTAAATGTGGGCATCGAGGCCTCCGCTATAAATCCACTTGCGGCTTAGGCACCCCACCCCACAGCGTCAAGCCATCAGCATTATTGTTCTATAAATATCCGCGCCACAAATATACACACCACAGGCATAAATTTTCTTATTCCATGCCCTGAGCAACCGCACACCGCACCCCCGTGCCACCGATTCCACAATACCCCGCCGGATTTTTTGCCAGATATTGCTGATGATATTCCTCGGCGTAATAAAATTCCGGCGCGGGCATAATTTCGGTTGAAATATCACCATACCCGGCGGCGGCCAACCTAAGACCATATTCATCCCTGCTGCGCAATGCCGCCGCCAGTTGATCCGCACCATAGCTATAAATCCCCGACCGGTATTGCGTGCCCCGATCATTGCCCTGCGCCATACCTTGGGTCGGATCATGCCCCTGCCAGAATTGACGCAACAACGCCTCATAGCCCAGCTCGCAAGGATCGAAAATCAGCCGAACCACCTCGTTATGGCCACTCATACCGCTGCAAACTTCTTCATAATTGGCGTTGGGGGTAAAGCCGGCTGCGTAACCAACCATGCTCAGCCAAACGCCACCGGTCTGCCAGAACATCCGCTCTGCCCCCCAAAAGCAGCCCATGCCGAACATCGCCACCTCCATGCCATCGGGCACCCGCGATTTCAGTGGGAGGTTGGACAAAAAATGCAATTTGGCCGTCGCAATCGCAGCGCTTCGCCCGACACAGGCTTTATCAGCCGTCACCATTTTACTTTTGCTCAACACCATGATGTTCTCCTTGAAAAATGATTTAATCGCCCTTTTCGCAATGACGCCGCATCAGGTTTGTGGTCTAAGCCAGCGGCGAAGCTACATATTAGAATATATCGACGAAAATTACCGCGACAACCCCAAGGCCTAAAATGGATATCTTACCGCTTATCGAGCGCATTGGCGAAAGCCCCACAGCCGCCTTATTCGGTCTGATCACCGGCATCATTTTCGGCGTTTCGGCCCAGCGCTCGGGGTTTTGCTTGCGCGCGGCGGCGGTTGAGTTTTCGCGTGGCCAGATGGGACCTGCGGTAACGGTTTGGCTGCTGACCTTTTCAACGGCGCTGTTTTGGGTGCAGGGCGCCAATCTGCTGGATTTATTTCGCGTCGAGGACGCCCGCATGATGGCCCTGCCCGGATCATGGTCCGGTGCGATTATCGGCGGTCTGGTTTTTGGTGTCGGCATGGTGCTGGCGCGGGGCTGTTCGGGGCGCCTTTTGGTGCTGGCGGCCACCGGCAATCTGCGCAGCTTGGTTGCGGGCCTGATTTTCGCGGTTGTGGCCCAGATGAGCCTGCACAGCTGGCTGGCCCCCGCGCGCAGCTGGCTGGCCAGTTTATGGACCACCCAAGGCGGCAGCAATATTAATCTGCTGGCTACGTTTCGTCTGCCGGAATGGGGCGGTTTTGCCTTGGGCATCGGGCTGATTTTAGTGGTGATTTTCAAGGCCCGGCGCAATAATACGCCACCCGCCCGTCTGGTTTTTGCCTCGGTTGTCGGCTTTGCGATTGCGGTTGGCTATCTGTTAACCTTTGCGCTTAGTCAGCTCAGCTTTGAACCCGTCAGCATTTCCAGTGCCACATTTGCCAAGCCATCGGCCGATATGCTGATGTATCTGCTTGATGGCACCGCGCTGCCGAATTTTGACATTGGCCTGATTGCGGGTGTGTTTGCGGGCGCGTTTTTGGCCTCGATATTCTCGGGCAGCTTTAAATTTCGGGGCTTTAAAGACGAGGCCAACATGCGCCGCGCCATGTTTGGGGCCGTGCTGATGGGCTTTGGCGGCGTGCTGGCGGGGGGCTGTGCGATTGGCAGCGGAATCACCGGAGGATCAATTTTAGCCGGAACCGCGTGGGTTGCGCTATTTTCCATGTGGGTTGGGGCGATGGCTACGGATTACATCGTCGATCAGCGCGGCGCGGCGCTGACGGCTTAGGCCCCATGCCGATCACAAAAAACTTTGCGGATCAATGTCGATCGCCACCCGCACCGAATTTGGCACCCTGAATTGCGCCAGCCACGCCTTTAACGCGCTTTGTAAATTCGCGCCCTTGTCGGCCCGCACCAGCAACCGGACCCGAAACCGGCCGCGGATTTTGGCAATCGGAGCGGCAGCCGGCCCGTAAACCTGTGCCGAAATGGCGCGCAACGGCCCATCACGGCGCGCCATTTCGGCACCCAGATCAAACACCTCGGGCGCGTGCTGCGCGCTTAAAATAATCCCCGCCATCCGCCCGTAAGGCGGCACACCCACCGCACCGCGCTGCGCCGCTTCGGCCTGCCAGAATGTTTCTTCATCCCCCGATAAAATCGCCCGGATCACCGGATGATCGGGTTGATGGGTCTGCAACAGCGCCAGCCCCTTTTGCGCGCCCCGCCCCGCACGCCCCGAAACCTGTCGCATCAACTGGAATGTGCGCTCGGCGGCGCGCAAATCCGAACCTTGCAAACCCAGATCGGTATCAATCACCCCGACCAGCGTCAGTTTTGGAAAATTATGCCCCTTGGCCACCATTTGGGTGCCAATAATAATGTCGCAATCACCCGCCGCGATACTTTCAATCTGCGCCTTTAACGCCCGCGCCGAGCCAAATAAATCCGACGACAGCACCGCAATTCGCGCATCGGGAAACAGGGCTTCAACCTCCTCGGCCAGCCGCTCGACGCCAGGACCAACAGCGGCCAGCTTGCCCTCGACCTCGCAGGATGGGCAGGCCACCGGCATCGGTTTGGTTTCGCCACATTGATGGCACATCAGCCGGTTTTGAAACCGGTGCTCGACCATGCGCGCATCGCAATGTTCACAACCAATCTGGTGCCCGCAAGCCCGACAAACCGTGGTGGGCGCATAGCCGCGCCGGTTGATAAACAGCAAAGCCTGCTGGCCCGCCGCAATCCGCCCGCTCACCGCATCTTGCAAACTGGGCGAGATCCAGCGCCCGCTTGGCACCGTTTGAGTGCGCAAATCAATCGCCCTCATTTGTGGCATCTGCGCCGCCCCGTAACGCGTGCTTAATTCCAGCCGTTTGTATTTTCCGGCCTTTGCATTGGCCCATGTTTCCAACGACGGCGTGGCCGAGGCCAGCACCACTTGGGCCGAGCATAATGACGCGCGCAACACCGTCATATCGCGGGCATTATACAGCACGCCCTCCTCTTGTTTGTAGGATGTGTCGTGTTCTTCATCGACCACCACCAAGCCCAAATCGCGAAACGGCAAAAACAGCGCCGAGCGCGCGCCAACCACCAATTGCACCGCCCCCTCGCCTGCCATTTTCCACAAGCGGCGGCGCTCAAGCATGGTGATGCCCGAATGCCATTCGCCGGGCTGGGCGCCAAACCGCGCCTGCACCCGTTTTAAAAAATCGGCCGTCAAGGCAATTTCGGGCAATAAAACCAACGCTTGGCGGCCCTTTTTCAAACATTGCGCCACGGCCTCTAAATAAACTTCGGTTTTGCCCGATCCGGTGACGCCCTTTAACAAAGTGGTGCCATAAACGCCCGTGGCCACGGACGCGCGCAACGCATCGGCGGCCTGCGCCTGATCCGGCGTCAACGCGACTTGGCTGAAATCAGGCTCCAACGTCGGGTAGGGTAAATCGCGCGGGCTGTTTTGCGCGGCCACCACACCCTGCGTCACCAGCCCCTTGATCACCGATGTAGACACGCCGGCAATTTCGGCCAATTCAGACAAGGTAAACAACGATTCGCTGTAATCGCCAAGCGCCTTGATGACCTTGTCGCGGGCCGCTGTGGCACGTTCGGGTTGGCCCGTGCCCAGCCGGTAAACCTTGCGCATTGACGGCGGATCACCCAGCCCCGGCGCGCGCGTGGTCAGGCGCAACATCATCGACAGCGGCGTCATGGTGTAATCGGCGGCCCGGATCAAAAAAGCGCGCAATTCATCGCGCATCGGGGCCAGATCCAGCACCCGAAGGATCGCACGCGCCTTGCTCAAATCAAACCCGCCGCGCCCTTTGCCCCAAACCACACCCACCACTTTGCGCGGTCCCAGCGGAACCTCGACAAAAGCGCCCAACATGCAGCCGCCCTCGGGGGCCTTGTAATCCAGCAATCGGTCAATCGGCTGGGCCGTTAGCACCGACACCAACGCGCCCTGATCAAAAAAACGGCAATCAGGCATTTGTTTTGTCCTTTTGGGCTTTCTGGTTTGCATTGATTGCACTAAGCTTGCGCGGAATTTGTAACGCGCAATCAAGGACAATTCCAATGCAATTTTTCATAGATACCGCCGAAGTCGAAGATATCAAAGAGCTAAACGATCTGGGCATGGCCGACGGGGTTACCACCAACCCGTCGCTGATTTTGCAATCGGGGCGCGATATTGTGGAAGTCACCAAAGAAATCTGCGGCATCATCGATGGCCCCGTTTCAGCCGAAGTTGTCGCGCTGGAGGCCGATGAAATGTTAAAAGAGGGCCTGAAACTGGCCAAAATCGCCGATAATATCGCCGTCAAGGTGCCGCTGACATGGGCCGGTTTGAAAACCTGCAAGGCGCTGTCGCGCGAGGGAATCATGGTTAACGTGACCTTGTGTTTTTCGGCCAATCAGGCTCTGCTGGCGGCCAAGGCGGGGGCGACATTTATTTCGCCATTCATCGGGCGTCTGGATGATTTAAACATTGACGGCATGGATCTGGTCGCCGAAATTCGCACGATTTATGACAATTACGGCTTTGAAACCAACATTCTGGCCGCCTCGATCCGGTCGGTCAACCACATGAAAGAGGCCGCGCTAATCGGTGCCGATGTGGCCACAGCGCCGCCGGCTGTGATCAAGAAAATGGCCGATCATGTGCTGACGGACAAGGGGCTGGAAGGCTTCATGAAAGATTGGGCCAAAACGGGGCAGAAAATCCTGTAGCAAAATTTAGGGTCAGGCAGCGCATTTCCAGCTGTCTGGCTGTTTCCTTGATGCCACTTTTTTCGCCGCCAGACAATCGGGCGTAAAAAAA
This sequence comes from uncultured Marinosulfonomonas sp., assembly GCA_964475715.1. Classification (GTDB taxonomy): domain Bacteria; phylum Pseudomonadota; class Alphaproteobacteria; order Rhodobacterales; family Rhodobacteraceae; genus Profundibacter. The sequence continues at coordinate 15,621 of CAYYXZ010000002.1, forward strand.
CCATGACTTGTCCGAACAAACCTGTCTATACTGTCGAAAAGTAAAACAAAAAAACGGCAGACAGGCATGACAAACACCGCAAAACAAATGCAGGAATTTCGCAATCAGCTGATCGCGGAACCCGATGTTATTTTAGACGACAAAGATTTAATGCACGCCCTTGTGGCTGCAAACGAGGCCCAGATGGGCAGCAATATCGTTGATTTGCGCGGCATCGCGATGGAGCGGCTGGAGGCACGGCTGGACCGGCTGGAGGACACGCATCGTTCGGTGATTGCGGCGGCTTATGAAAATCTGGCGGGCACAAATCAGGTGCACCGGGCGATTTTACGCATGCTTGATCCGGCCGAATTCGAGGGTTTTTTGCGAAATCTGGATGGCGAGGTTGCCGATATTTTGGGCGTCGATTGTGTGCGTCTGGTGCTGGAAAGCGTGCAGGATGAAAATGATCCGGCCATAAAACAGCTGGGGGATGTGCTAAATGTCGCCGAGCCGGGGTTTATCGAAACCTATTTGACGGCCGGTAAACGCAGCAATTCACGCCAAATCACCTTGCGCCAATTGCAGCCCGACAGCGATGTAATTTATGGCGAGGCCGCGGGCTGGATCCGCTCCGAAGCCGCGCTAAAGCTGGATTTCGGCGCTGGCCGCCTGCCGGGCATGTTGGTGATGGGGGCCGAAGATCCGCATCATTTCAAAGCCAGTCAAGGCACTGATTTGCTGTCCTTTTTCGCCGGTGTGTTTGAACGTGCCATGCGCCGCTGGCTGTCATGACCCACTGCGCCATTTCCCCCGCGGCAACAGATCTGCTTGGGAAATGGCTGACCACGATCAAGGCCCTAAATAACGCCTCCGACAACACGATCGAGGCTTACCGCACCGATTTATTGGGCTTTTTGGCCTTTATCGCCGGGCATTTCGGGGACACCACCGGGCTTGCCCCGTTAAAGCAAATCAAAATCAGCGATATGCGCGCGTGGATGGCGCATGAAAAGGGGCGCGGTGTTTCGGCGCGATCTTTGGCCCGATCGCTATCGGCGGTGAAATCGTTTTACCGCTGGTTTGCGATGCGCGACGGGTTTGAGCCCACC
>CAYYXZ010000002.1:16811-20777 GCA_964475715.1 uncultured Marinosulfonomonas sp.
CCGCTGGCAAAAGATGCCGCGCGCGCCGTGATCCAGACCGCCCAATTGCAATCCGCGCAAAACTGGGTGGCTCTGCGCGATGCGGCTGTTATCACCTTGCTTTACGGCTGTGGGCTGCGCATTTCCGAAGCCCTGAGCCTGACCGGTGCCGACGCCCCCCTGCCCGAGGTTTTGCGCATTGTCGGCAAGGGCAAAAAAGAGCGCATCGTGCCGGTGATCGCGCCCGCCCGCAGCGCCGTTGATCGTTATTTGCGTGCCTGCCCGCATATTTTTGCCCCCGACGCGCCACTGTTTTACGCCATTCGCGGAGGCCCGTTAAAACCGCGCGCCATCCAAAAAGTGATGCAAAACACCCGCATGCAGCTGGGCCTGCCCGCAAGTGCCACGCCACACGCCATGCGCCATTCCTTTGCCACGCATTTACTGGAAGCCGGCGGCGATTTGCGCGCCATTCAGGAACTGCTGGGCCATGCCTCGTTATCAACCACACAAGCCTACACAGCCGTTGACAGCGCCCGCCTGATGGAAGTTTATGACAAAGCCCATCCACGGGCCTGCTAAAATATAGGTTTTCATGCCCGAAAAAATTAACTATTGAGCTGAATTATGACAAACCAATTCCGCGCCTATCTGGTTCATATGCTCACCGCCACTGGCGCCGTTTTGGCGATGCTGGCGATGCTGGCGGCTGTGAATGAAGAATGGGATATGATGTTCCTCTGGTTGGTGGTCGCCTTTTTTGTTGACGGGATTGACGGCCCGCTGGCGCGCAAATTCGATGTAGAAACCAACGCGCCCCAAATTGACGGAAAGCTGCTGGATCTGATCATAGATTATCTGACTTATGTGTTCATCCCCGCCTTTGCCCTGTTTAAATCAGGCTTGCTGCCAGGTTGGACAGGCTGGGTTGTGATTATTCTGCTGACATTCGCCAGCGCCCTGTATTTTTCAGATACCCGCATGAAAACAAAGGATAATTCATTTTTAGGCTTCCCGGGCTGTTGGAATATGGTGGTGATCGTTTTCTTTGCTTTATCGCCAAATTTCTGGGTTATTCTGGCCATAACCGTGATCCTTTCAATCGGTATGTTTGTGCCGATAAAATTCGTCCACCCCGTGCGCACATTGCGTTGGCGCGCAATTACTTTGCCAATGGCGCTGGCCTGGACATTCTTTGCCGGCTGGGCCGCGTGGGTTGATTTTTATCCCGAAAGCTGGGCGCATTGGGGGCTGGTCATCAGCAGTGTTTATCTGATCAGTGCAGGCGCAATCCAACAGCTAATCCCGCCTAAAGACGCGTAACGATCACGCCCGCAATAATTAACAAAACCGAAAATATTTTGGTTTTATCAAACCTGTCGCCAAAAAACAGCCAGCCAATCAGCACCGCAAATAAAATCGAGGTTTCACGCAAAGCCGCCACCAGCGCGATCGGTGCTTTGGTCATCGCCCAGACCGAAATTGCGTAAGCTGCGTAAGATCCGGTGGCCGCAATGCTGCCGAACATCCAGTCTTTGGGACTGGTGCGAAACACCGATGTGCCGTGCAAAAAAACCACGGCGGGGGTTAAAAACAGCGCATCAAAAATGAACAACCACGCCACATAAGTCACGGCATCGCCACTGACGCGCGCGCCCATCCCGTCAATAATGGTATAGCCCGCCGTGGCCATCGCCGAGCCAAGCGCCAAAGGCACCAAGCGGCGCGATTCATTGCACATGAAAGCGCCGCGCGCCATCAGAAATATGCCCAGACCCAGCAAAGTAATTCCGCTATATTGCATCGTATTCATCACATCGCTTAAAACCAGCGCCCCGATCAGCATCACCATTATCGGGGCCGCACCACGCGCGATGGGATAAACGCGGCTTAGGTCGCCCTGCTCATAGGCATAGACCAAAAACATTTTGTAAAACGCATGAAATATGCCCGAAGCAATCAACCAAAGCCAAACCTGACCTTGGGGGAAATCACGGCCAAGCGCAACGATCAGACCAATTCCCGCCTGAAGCAGCGTTAAAAGCAACATTGCGGATACTTTATTGGTGCTGAATTTAAGGATGGCATTCCAACACGCATGCAGCAGGCCTGCAAATATAACGGACAGGAAAATAAAAATGCTCATGCGGCCTCGCGCAGTTTTAATCAGCCAGATGTGACGCGTTATTTATCCAAGGTCAAATAGTTTCAGCCGGGGCTGGCGCTAAATTAACAACCCCGCCGCCCCTTCATGGCGCAGCAATTTCACTTTGACTTCAATACCGTTTTGCCCGCCGCCAGCGCCAGAAAAACCGCCCAGACCATTGGCACCCAGCACCCGGTGACACGGAATAAGCAGCGGGATAGGATTGCCGCCACAGGCCTGCCCAACGGCTTGGGCCGATACATTCAGGGATTTGGCGATATCACCGTAAGTCGCTGTTTCGCCAAAGGGAATTTCCAGCATCGCAGCACATACAGCGCGCTGAAAGTCCGAGCCCAACACCCGCAACGCCAGATCAAATTCAACGCGCCTGCCGGCAAAATAGTCACCAATCTGGCTTTCGGCTTGCCCCAGCAAAACAGTGTCATCGCACTCTCGCGGCTCGCCCCATTCAACGCCGATAATGGCACCGTTTTCTTCGGTGATCACAAGCATTCCAACAGGGCTGGCAAAACATGTTACAGGCATAAAACATCATCGCGCTAATTTTGCCCCGGTGCAAGCAAGCCCGCAAAAAAATATTTTCTTGCCGCGGAATAAACCGGCATCAAGCAGCGTTCTTCCTGTATCGGCGCCAAGGGGTGCCACCATTAAGTCAGGAAATAAGGTTATGAAACATCTAAAAACACTTCTTGTTGCGCTGCCCTTTTCCATTGCAATCAGCACAGCTGCATTGGCCTCGGGCACACAAACCCATCCGGTTGTGCAAAAACTAACCAGCCCGATTGCCACAATAAAATGGCCGTCCAGCAGCGAATTTCGCTCGATCAAGGCCAGAAGCCTGATTGACAGAAGCAGATTTAACCTGAATGTCAGCGGCCATAAAGGCGGCATGAAAGTGCGTGAAACCGGCGGCTGCACATGGACCCGCCCAGCCGACTGGTTTTCGCCATCCACCGGCTGGGCAAATTGCGGCACATCGCGCAACTGGCACACCGCAACCGCGACGGTGCGCGTGACCAATTCGCTTTATCCGCTAAAAGTCGGGGCCACGGGCGTTTACGTGCGCACCGCGTTGTCGCACACTGGGCGCACCCACACCCGCACCACCCGATGCAAAGTCACCAAAGCCGTCGAAGTTCTGCGCCGTGGCAAAGCCGCAACGCCGGCCTTTGTGGTGGCTTGCAATGATGGAAAACGGCTGCGCACCACTTGGTATGCGCCGGGAATCGGCCCGATTGCTTATCGCGAAGTGCATAACACAAACGGGTTGCAAGAAGCCTGGGTGCGGACCAACTAAAGCCCGCCCCGGCTGAGCGGCGGCAGGATCCCCCCGGGCCTGCCGCCGAATTATTTCAAAACCGCGTCACAGCGTGCGCAAACATCTGCGTGGTTGTGGCGGCCCACATCCGGCAGAATTTTCCAGCAGCGCTGACATTTTTTGCCTTCGGCCTTGGCAAAAACCACCGCCGTTCCGGTCAGATCGTCGGGCAAAACAAAGGCCCCCTTTGGCGGGGTTTGCGTGGTTACGCCGATATCCGAGGTAATGCAGGTTTGGGCAAAATCCACGCTGTCCAAAATCGCTTTTGCGCTCTGGTCAACATAAACCACCGGCGCAGCTTCAAGCGAGGCACCGATGTTTTTGGCCGTGCGCTCAATTTCAATCGCCCCCGTCACCACGCGGCGCAGTTTGCGCAAGGTATCCCATTTCGCGGCCAGCGCATCATCGCGCCAATCGGCCGGCGTTTCTGGCATATCCAGCAAATGCAGCGAAACATCATCGCCAGCGTGGCGTTGCAACCAGCCTTCCTCCATCGTGAACC
>CAYYXZ010000003.1:0-2032 GCA_964475715.1 uncultured Marinosulfonomonas sp.
CATGACTGGCCCCCATTGCAACGGCGCGCTCGAAATCTGCGCTCATCCCCATCGATAACCCGCCCCCCCCGTTTCGCGCGGCGATCTTGCGCAGCAGGGCAAAATGCAAGCTTGGTTCCTCGCTTGCAGGCGGGATGCACATCAGGCCAACAATCGGCAAATCCAGATCACGGCAGTTTTTGATAAAACCATCCGCATCGGTTGGCAAAACGCCGGCCTTTTGTGGCTCGCAGCCCGTGTTGATCTGGATAAACAAATCCGGGCAATGGCCCATTTCCTGCGCAAGGCGCGCACAGGTACCCGCCAGTTTCAGCCGGTCCAGAGAATGAATTGCATCAAATAATTCAAAGGCTTGACGGGTTTTGTTGGTTTGCAAAGGGCCAAGCATATGAACCTGAACCCCGTCATATTTCTGGCGAAACGCGGGCCATTTACCGGCGGCTTCCTGCACCTTGTTTTCACCAAACAACCGGTGGCCAGCGGCCAAAACGGCCTCGGTTCGTTCATTTGACTGAAGCTTGGAAACGGCTATCAGACGGGTTGAGCCGGTTTGGCGCGCTGCCTTTTGTTCAGCCGCATCAATACGTTGGCAGATTTGTGCAAGTGACATGCTTAACCCCGTTTTAGTGTTTGCGCAAAAGAAAAGAGCGAACCCGAAGGCCCGCTCTCTCTTTAGGTAAACTTGAATTCTAAAATTAGAATTTAAAGTTCATACCAAAGTCAGCAACAGTGTTGCCTGTAGTGTTTTGGCCAACAGCGCCAGCTAGAGTAGCGCCGCCACCCAGACCCCATTTGAAGCCAATTTCGTAGGAGTCATCAGAACCAGCAAGTCCACCAGGAGCAGTAGGATCGCCAAGAATGCCGTGCGTGTCATCAACGCCAGAGTAGTTGGCACCAATTGTCAGGTTACCCATTGTGTAGGAAACATCGATACCGTAGCCAGCACCGTAAACATCACTATCTGCAAGTAACAAACCTACAGTTATGTCAGCGAATGTACCGGAAACACGAGCTGAAATCGATTCGTTTTTACGACCTGAGGCCCAAGAAGTAGTGACAACCGTCGCACCAGTGTTAACGTATGAATCATCATGGTCATATGCCAGATTTACAGCAAACATGCCGAAGTCATAGCCTAGGCCAAGGCTCCAGTCGCCGTTTGCAGGATTAGTAGGGGTAGACGGAAGAGTGCCGTAATCATAACCCAGAAGAGTAGTTGCAACAACTGTCAGATCACCAAATGAGCCTGTATAGCGAACATTTGCGTCACCAGTGTAACGTGCTTTTTCGCCCGCTTCGCCACCGCCAACATTTGCAAAACCCCAGCTTGTGATGCCGAAATCGTCGCCAGCTGCATCAGTATCGCCAACTCTCAGCTCGCCCCAAGTGCCGGACAGCCAGATAGACGTGCTGTTAACTGTGTTTGCAGTTGATCCGTTTGTCACTTGAACACGCGTAGTAACACCCCAGCCCAAACCGCCGTCCGTTTCGCCAGTCGCTGAAATGCGCGCACGAACACGTGTGTGAAGCTTGAAGTCTTCAACGTTAGTAGCAGCGTCCTCATATTGCAGACCCATGCGAGCAGTACCGCTCAGAGATACTTCAGCGGCGGCAACGCCGGCAGTTGCAACAAGTGCTGTTGTCGCGATAAGAAATTTTTTCATTTTCGTTTTCCCTCAGAAAATTAAAAGGTGCACCCCAATTCAGGGAATCCAAATTGGGTATGACGCTGTTTCGCCCCTAACGCCGTCCAATGCAAGTTTCCCGGCACCCCGAAAATCATTGTGATATATCCTGATGCAGCTTTGTCACAGTTTAACGGGCCGGATTCCGCCGATAAGCGTAACAGTAAAGATTTGCAAAAAGCCTTGCCCGCCACATTCGGCTTGGTTACTAGAGTGTATAAGCAGTTTTTTGGGGCTTTCAAAATGCAACTAACGCGTAAATTTACCGCAGTTTTGGCACTAACCGCCATTTTAGGGCTGTCCGCTTGTGGCGGCGGCAATTGGCTTGGCTTGGGTGGTGCACAGGA
>CAYYXZ010000003.1:2132-19898 GCA_964475715.1 uncultured Marinosulfonomonas sp.
TCACTTGAAGTTCTGAATTTCTTGCCAATTCAGGCGGTCGATCCGTTTACCGGCATTATCGTCACCGGCTACGGCACCCCGCCCGGCGGTGGTCGCGCCTATAAGGCCACGATTTATGTGCAGGATCCCGCACTTGATGCGCGCTCGCTGGTTGTTGCGCTGCGCACTAGGTCCGGTGTGGCCAGCCCCGATACCGTGCGCGCGATCGAGGACGCAATTTTAACCCGCGCCCGCCAGCTTCGGATCCGTGACAGCAAATTATAAGCGCCCAAATTATAAGCACCCCGAGAACAGTTTTAAATAAACACCACGCCGGGCCAATCGTCCGGCGTTTTTATTATCAGGAATGCAAAACATGTCCGGCTATGACGCAAAAAACATCGAAATGAAATGGCAGAGCGCTTGGGAAAGCCGCGAGGTGTTCAAGGCCAAGCGTGATAAAACCAAGCCAAAATATTATGTGCTCGAAATGTTTCCGTATCCGTCGGGGCGCATCCACATGGGGCATGTGCGCAACTACACGATGGGCGATGTGATTGCGCGTTATAAAATGTCGACCGGTCATAATGTGCTGCACCCGATGGGTTGGGATGCCTTTGGAATGCCGGCTGAAAACGCCGCGATGGCAATCGGTGGCCACCCCAAGGACTGGACCTATGCCAACATCGCCGACATGCGCGCCCAGATGAAACCGCTGGGCCTGTCGATTGACTGGAGCCGCGAATTTGCCACTTGTGATCCGGAATATTACGGCCAGCAGCAGGCGATGTTCATTGATATGATGGGGGCCGATCTGATTTACCGCAAAGAGGCCACGGTAAATTGGGACCCCGAAGATATGACCGTTTTGGCAAATGAACAGGTGATCGACGGCAAGGGCTGGCGCTCGGGGGCCGAGGTTGAGCGGCGTGAATTGACCCAGTGGTTTTTCAAGATTTCCGATTTTAGCGAGGAATTGTTGGGCGCGCTGGACGGGCTAAAAAACTGGCCGGAAAAAGTGCGCACGATGCAGGCCAACTGGATTGGTAAATCGCGCGGGCTGCAATTTGGTTTTAAACTGAGCGCACCGATGGCCGGATTTAATGAAATCGAGGTTTTCACCACCCGGCCCGACACATTGAACGGGGCTAATTTTGTTGGCCTGTCGCCGGATCATCCGCTGACCAAAGCGCTTGAGGCCGACAACCCCGAGCTGGCCAAATTCGTGGGCGAATGCCGCAAAATGGACACCACCGAAGCGGCGATGGAAAAGGCCGAAAAGAAGGGTTTTGATACCGGCCTGACCGTGCAGCACCCGATTTATCCCGACCGCACCCTGCCGGTTTGGATCGCCAATTTCATTCTGATGGGTTACGGTACCGGCGCGATTTTTGCCTGCCCCGCACATGATCAGCGCGATCTGGATTTCTCGCGCAAATACGGCCTGCCGGTGGTCGATACGTTCTTTGCACTGGATAATGAAACGCCGGTTGAAAACACCGCATTCGTGCCGCCAAAAACCGAATCTGTCAAATGGATCAACCACTTCGCAGATCTAGACGTGGCCACGGGGCAAGAGGCGGTTGATACCAGCATCAACTGGTGCCAAGCAAAAGGCATCGGCAAGGCGATCACCCAATATCGTCTGCGCGATTGGGGCCTGTCGCGTCAACGTTACTGGGGTTGCCCAATTCCGGTGGTGCATTGTGACGGCTGTGGCGTGGTGCCCGAAAAGAAAGAAAACCTGCCAATCGAGCTGCCTTATGATGTGACGTTCGACATTCCCGGCAACCCGCTGGACCGCCACCCGACATGGAAAAATTGCGCCTGCCCGTCCTGTGGTAAACCGGCCCGGCGCGAAACCGATACGATGGATACTTTCGTTGACAGCTCGTGGTATTACAGCCGTTTCACCAGCCCGCGCGCCAACACCCCCACCGATCTGGACGATGCCGCCTACTGGATGAATGTGGATCAATATATCGGCGGCATCGAGCACGCGATTTTGCACCTGCTTTATTCGCGGTTTTTTGCCCGCGCCATGAATATCACCGGCCACTTACCCCAAGGCACCAACGAGCCGTTTAACGCATTATTCACCCAAGGCATGGTCACGCATGAAATCTACCAAACCCGCGATAAAAAAGGGCGCCCCGTTTACCACCTGCCCGAAGAGGTCGATCTGCAAAGCAAAACCGTCAAGGCCACGGGTGAGGCGTTAAAAATCACCCCGTCGGCCAAAATGAGCAAATCCAAACGCAACGTGGTTGATCCGGTTTTTATCATTGATGCTTATGGTGCCGACACGGCGCGCTGGTTTGTTTTGTCGGATTCACCGCCCGAGCGCGATGTGGAATGGACGGCCTCGGGTGCCGAAGCCTCGCATAAATTCCTAAACCGAATTTGGACGCTGTGTGATAAAATCGCCAAAATGGATGACCAAAAAGGCAGCGCTGATGACGATCTGCTGCGCGCCATGCACCACGCCATTAACGATGTGACGGCGGGCATCGAGGGCTTTGCCTTTAACACTTCGATCGCCAAAATTTACGGCTTTGCCAACACCCTGTCAAAATCCGGGGCAACTGGGGCAACGCAAAAGCAGGCCGCCAAGGTTTTGGCCCAACTAATATCGCCCTTCACCCCGCATCTGGCCGAAGATATCTGGGCGCGAATGGGCGGCCAAGGTTTGGTGACGCAGGCAGTTTGGCCCAAGGTTGACCCGAAAATGCTGGTTCAGGATACCGTGACATTGCCGATTCAGGTCAACGGAAAACGACGCGCCCAAATCAGCGTGCCCAAAGATATGCCAAAACAAGAGGTTGAAAAACGGGCGCTGGCGGATGATGCTGTGATCAAGGCCATAGGCGCAAAGCCTGTGAAAAAGATCATCGTAGTGCCGGGGCGGATTGTGAATGTCGTTATTTAATCGCAGAAAAATCGCACACAGCATTTTGATGCTGTCATTTGTGGCGCTCGGGGCTTGCGGGTTTCAAGCGGCCTACGCACCAAACGGGCCTGCCGCCAATTTGAAAGGCAGCATTCAGGTTGATGCCCCCGACACCGAAAACGGTTTCAACTTTGTCAGACGGCTGGAGGAGCGCATCGGTCAACCCGCGGGCGCGCAATTTAGCCTATCCTACAGCCTGAATTTGTCAGAAGACGGGCTGGCGATCACTCCGGCCCAAGCCATCAATCGCTATAATGTGCTGGGCCGCGTCGATTATTCTGTGCAAAATATCGGCACCGGGTCGGTGGTGCATTCGGGCACGGTTGATAATTTCACCAGCTATTCGGCCACCGGAAACACGGTTAGCACCGCCACCGCCAGACGCGCGGCCTACGCTCGGCTGATGATTATATTGGCCGACCAGATCACCACACGCCTGATTGCCACCGCATCCGGTTGGGAAAAATGAAACTCGCGCCACGCGATGCAAACGGCTATTTTGCCAAACCGGATCCAAAGCGCACCGGCATTCTGATTTATGGCGGCGATGCCATGCGGGTGGCGCTGAAACGTCAGCAACTGATCATCGCTTTGATCGGCAAAGAGGGCGAAGAAGAGATGCGCCTGAGCCGGATTTCAGCGGCCGATTTACGCGCGGATCCGGCGCGTTTAATGGATGCGGTGAAGGCCCAAGGGTTTTTCCCCGGCCCGCGCGCAGCCTTCGTAGAGGACGCAACCGATGGTTTGAGCAAGATTATTTCAACGGTGTTAAATGACTGGCGCCCGGGTGATGCCCAAATCATCGTCACCGCCAAACAGCTAACCGCGCGCTCGGCTTTGCGCAAAATATTCGAGGGGCACAACAACGCTTTCGCTGTCGGCGTTTACGACGATCCGCCATCAAAATCCGAAATCGAGGCCGATCTGGCCAAAAGCGGTTTGCACGACACGCCGCCCGATGCGATGGGCGCGCTGATTGCGCTGTCGCAAGATATCGGGCCGGGCGATTTTCGCCAAGTGATTGAAAAAATCAGCCTTTATAAATTAAACGACAGCACGGCCCTGACGGTTGAAGACATCGCGGCTTGCGCGCCCACCTCGACCCAAGCCGCGCTTGATGACGTTTTGAACATCGTGGCCGAGGCCCGCAGTGGCGAAGTTGGCCCGATTATTCGTAAATTGCAAAGTCAGGGCGTGCAGCCCGTTGGTCTGTGCATCGGTGCCACCCGCCATTTTCGCACCCTTTATTCGGCCGTCAATAATCCATCGGGCATCGGCGGCTTGCGCCCGCCGGTGTTTGGGGCGCGGCGCGACCGGATGCAGCAGCAATTGCAAAAATGGAACTCGCGCAAACTGGAAATCGCCCTGACCATGCTGACCGACACAGACTTGCAATTGCGCTCAACCAGCCGCGCACCGGCCATGGCCTTGATGGAACGCACTTTGATCAGGCTCTCGATGTTGGCCGCACGTTAGGCGTGGCCGGCCGTGGCCGACAACATCAACGCATCAACCCCCAGCAATTTCAGCGCCGCGACCCATTTATCACCGTCGGGCACATTAAACACAACTTCGGGGCTGGCATCACAACTTAGCCAGCCGTTTTGGCCCAGCTCTGCTTCGATTTGCCCCGCGCCCCAGCCAGAATAACCCAGCGCCAGCAGCGCCGATTTAGGGCCAGCGCCACCGGCCATATCGCTCAGCACATCGCGCGTGGCCGTCATGGCGAACACATCGTCGATTTTCAGGGTGATGTCGTCTAAATTATAATCGGCAGAATGCAGCACAAAGCCGCGGCCAATTTCCACCGGACCGCCGAAATAAACCTGCGCTTTGGGCGGGTTTGCGCCCGTTTCAATCGAAAGCTGCTTGATCAGTTTGGCGAATGTTACCTCGGGCGTTGGCTTGTTGATAATCAGGCCCATGGCACCGTTTTCAGAATGCTCGCACATGTAAATCACGCTTTTTTCAAAACGCGGGTCACCCATGCCGGGCATGGCAATCAAAAGTTTACCACAAAGATTTACATTTTCTACAGGCATTTCCATAAGCCCAAAATGGGCTACTGCAACGCCATGCGCAAGGCCCAGAAAACAACTCTGGCAATTAATCTCTTAAATGTGACTTTCTATCCTGCCCAAAGCGTTTATATTTCCAAAATGATCAAATATTTTTTTACCTTTTGCCTGATGGTCGCGGCCAACGCCCCCGCAGCCCAGAGCCAATCCAATGTTCTAGTGACCGATGAAATCATCCAATCCTCTGTGCTGCCCGGCTGGCGCATGAGCAATGGCAACCACATGGCCGCCCTGCATATTCAATTAAAACCGGGCTGGAAAACCTATTGGCGCGCGCCCGGAGATGGCGGAATTCCACCGCAATTTTATTGGGGCGGTTCTGATAATATTGCCGCTGTGAAATTTCACTGGCCCCGCCCCACAGTCGATTATACCGGCGGGATGCGCACGATTGTCTATGAAAACCAAGTTATCATCCCGATCGAATTTTCACCGACCGTCAAAGGTGATGCGTTGATCCTGAAGGGGCGCGCCGATTTGGGGATCTGTCTGGATATCTGCATACCCGTCAGTCTAGAATTTTCTGCGAACCTGCCTGCAAATGCCACAAAACCTGATCCGAAAATCAAAACCGCGCTAAAAGCCCGCCCAACACCAGCCGCTAAATTTGGCGTAAAAAGTGTTTCCTGTCTGGTTGAACCCATTTCCGACGGGCTGCGCCTGACGGCCAAAATCAAGATGCCATCAACCGGCAAAGGCGAAACGGTTGCCGTGGAAATGGCCGATCAAGGCATCTGGGTGGCCGAACCCAGCGCAACCCGAATCGGCAACGTTTTAACGGCAGTCACCGATTTGGTGGCCCCCTCGAATGCGCCTTTTATGCTGGATCGTTCAACCATCAGATTCACAGTGATCGGGTCAAAGGACGTGGTGGATATTCAGGGCTGCACCGGTGGGTAATGCCGATTATTTGCGGCGTAATAAAACCAGCCCCGCAGAAAAATAAGCCAGCAATGCCACCAGCATGGATCCGGCCATAAACAGCACAAACGCCAGCAACCCAAACGGCGCATTTTCAGCGGCGGACGGCAAAATATTCAACAACATTTCCGGCAAAGCCCCTTGCACAACAGCCGCCCCGAGCGTCACCGAAAACAGCACGGCAATCGCCAATGCGCCAATCGCTGTGACAAAACTGACCAACACCGCGCGCCGTGGCTTGCGCAACACGCGTTTAAATGCGCTGGATTGGCGTTTGAAATCCTGCTGGATCGCCAACAGGGCCGGCACCAAAAGCAGCACCAAAACCATGCCAAAGGCCAACCCATAAACCAGTGTCACCACCGTGGGTTTTAAAAATTGTGCCTGCGAAGATTGCTCGTAAAGCAGCGGGGTCAGGCCCAGAACTGTGGTCAATGTTGTCAGTAAAACCGGCCGCAACCGATCTACCGCGCCATCAACAATTGCCGTAGTCAGCCCGCGTGTTTCTGCATATTCATCAACCGTGGTGATCAGCACAATCGAATCATTTATGATAATCCCCGTCATGCCGATCATCCCCACGACCGTAAACATCGACAGTGGCACATCCCACGCCAGATGGCCGTAAACCGTGCCAACAATGCCAAACGGGATAATCGCCATCACCACAAACGGCCGCGTCCAGCTGGAAAAAATCCAGGCCAGCACCAGGAAAATTCCGATCAGACACAGCACAAAGCCCACAACAGCATCCGACATAAATTCGCGTTCCTGTTTGGCCAGACCCGACATCTCGAAGCCCACATCAAAGCGGCTGGCGATCTGGGGTAAAATCACCTGCTCGATTTGCGTGGATATTTCTTCGGCCCGCGCCGGATCATCTTCGGAAATATTACCCGTCACCGAAACCTGCCGGATGCCGTTTTCGCGAAACACCGTGGAAAACCCCGTGCGCACCTGAACCGTGACAATATCCGTCAACGGCACATAATTTCCGGCATTGGTGCGCAGCTGCATCCGTTGCAGAAAATCGGCCGCAAGCGCATCCTGCGACAGCTCGACCCGAATAGCGGCCGAACGCTGCCCGTCAGGAAATGTTGCCGCCTCGATCCCGCTTAGACGGTGGCGCAAAACCTGACCCAACCCGTCAATGCTAAAACCCAACGCGCGGCCCTGCGCGGTCAGCTCCAGTATCAATTCGGGCTTGTCATAAGACAGGCTGTCTTCGACGCCTGAAACTTCGCCAAATTGCGCCACAGCTGTTTTCAGCGCCTCGGCCGCATCCTTTAATGTTTGGGCATCGGCCCCGTAAAAATTCACCGCCAGAGAATCACCCGATGGCCCAACACTCCAGCCACGAAAACTGACAATTTCGGTTAACGGATGCTGTCGAACACTATCCTGCAAATCATTAATAAACTGTGCAGACGAATAGGGGCGCTGATCCACCTCGATCAGCTCGATCGCGACCGACCCCAAAAGATCAGGCGATTTCGTGCGCGCCCCCGACAAACCTCCACCACTGTTGCCACCGATTTCGGCCACGATATAAAGGATGGGATTGATACCGTATTTGGCCTCGTATTTTTCACCCATCGCTTTGGTGGCGCGCTGCATTTCATGCATCATTTCCAAGGTATCGCTGCGGCTGGCCCCATCGAGCATGGCAAAATTACCCGAAATCGAAGAGCGTTCCGGTGCCACAAAAAACCGCGTCGGAACATCGCCGCGGATCAGGTGCGAGGCCTGAACAGACAAGATCACGACCAACCCCGCCAACACCGGATAACGCGCCCAGATCACCAGCCGCATCAGCGGACGAAAGACAGAATCGCGAAATTTGGCAAAGCCGCGGTTCACAACCCGACTGGGCACATCATACCAGTGTTCTTTGGCCGAATGGGCCAGACTGCGGCTCATGTGATGGGGTAAAATCAGGAAACATTCGATCAGGGACGCAATCAAAACCACCGCCACGGCCAGCGGAATCGCACTGATCAAATCGCCCAGACGCCCGCCCAGCAACGCCAGACTGCCAAAGGCAATCACCGTGGTCAGAGTGGCGGCAAAAACCGGCGGAGCCATCCGAATGGCCGAATTTTCAGCCGCCACAACGGGGGATTCGCCCAAATTTCGCATCCTGTAATCGGCGTGCTCGCCCACCACAATCGCGTCATCCACCACAATTCCAAGCGTGATAATCAGCGCAAAAAGCGACACCATATTTATGGTTTGACCCGCCAGATACATCATCGCAATCGCCGCCAGCATCGCCACCGGAATGCCCGCAGCCACCCAAAATGCCGTGCGCGCATTCAAGAATAAAAACAGCAGCAAAACCACCAGCCCCAAACCCAGCAGCCCGTTATCTATCAAAATATCCAGACGATCAGAAATTTCTTTGGCGCGGGTGCGGATCAGATCAATGCGCACATCCGGCGGCAGGCTGCGCATCATTTCGGCAGCAATCGCCTCGACTTGGCGCTGAATTTCAATGGCATCGCCGCGTGCCGAGCGATCAACACGGATCGAAACCGCCGGATTTTCACCGACAAAATAGGCCCGATCACGCGCCACGCTGCCGCTTTGCACATCGGCCACATCCGCAATGGTTAACGATGATCCGTCCGCATTGCTGCGCAACACAATCGCCCCGACATCGGCAGCGCTGCGTTTTGCAATCCCCGTCCTGACCCGCAGATTGGCACCGCTCACATCACCGGCCGGATCAGCGATCGCTTCTTGGCCAATCGCTCTGGAAATATCCAACATGCTGATGTCATGTTTCATTAAGGATTTCGGCGTAACCTCGACCAAAATTTCGGCCGCCGCAATGCCGCGAATGGTGGCGCGGGTGATGCCGGCTGCAAACAGGCGCGTAATAAATTCATCGGCAAAACGCCCCAATTGATCAACCCCGACAGGGCCGGTAATGATCACATCCGTCACCCTGTCGCGCCACGCGCCGCGCTTAACCACGGGTGCCTCGGCGTCTTGGGGCAAGGTGGTTACCGCATCAACAGCCGCCTGCACCTCGTCGGCCGCGCGCCCCATATTCCAACGCGGTTCAAACTCCAACACCAACAGGGCCGAACCTTCGCTGGCGTGCGCACGGGTATCGGAAACGCCCTCGACCAGCAGCAAAACCGGGTTCAAAACCTGCAAAATTGCCGCATCGACATCTTCGGCACCGGCACCGGCCCATTCGACGTTAACCGTAATGTTGTTGGTGACGATATCGGGAAAAAACTGCGTGCGCATTTTGGGCAACGCGGCCAGACCCAGCACAACCATCACCACCAGCAGCAGATTGGCGGCGGTGCGGTGGCGGGTGAAATACGACAATATTCCGCGCGATTTTCCAAGCACAGAGGCCCCAAGCACTGACATGGCCTAGCCCCCCATCCGCGATTCAATCCGCTCCACCGTGCCAAGCGGCACCAGCTCCTCGGACAACTGGGCCAAAATTCGGGCCTTGGCCTCTTTTGATATCTGTTTGTTTGCCTCGACCAAAGCAATCAGTCTGGCGCGGCGCGCATCGCTCAGGTTTAACATTTGCACGTCTTGCAATTTGGCCTGATCGGCGCGCAACACATTCACCTTAATCCCCGCGCCCAGCAACGGCGATCTGGCCAGCACAACTTCGCGATCCAAAATCGCATCCGACCTTACAATCACCGCGTTGCCCTGTTTTCGCAGCACCTCGACCTGTTGCAGCTCCAGCCGCTGATCCGGGCCAACCAGCAACACCGTGGCACTCGCATCCACCGCGGCTGCGGGCAGCGAAACAACCCCGAGAAGTTCCGGCTCATTAATGCGCACCGTGACAAAATCACCAGGGCGAAACTTGTGGCGCAACCCGCCCGCATCATTCAGCGTGGCAAATAATAAACGTCCGCTCAGCCCCTCGGCCACCACCGCACTTTCGCGCGAGATGCGGCCCGTGGCCAACATATTTACGCCAAGCACATCCAGCGCCACTTCGATTTCACCATGGATCAATGCACCATCCGGCCCCAACAGGCGGGCGTGCTGGCCGGTTGACAAGCGAAACGAAACCTCAAGCGCCTCGGCATCGACCAACTGGGCAAGGCGCTCGTTTTTGGCAACCAAAGCGCCCTGAACTGCTGTCACATTGCTTAACCTGCCGCTAAATTTTGCGTGGATATTTGTGTCGTCCAGATAGCGCTCGGCGTCCGTGAGGTTGATTTTCTGGCGGGCCAGCCGCGTGTTTGCCCGGGTTTGGCGGGCCTCGGCGGCCTGCAAGGCCTGACGCCGCGCAAGCACCGCCTGATCTGCCACAGATTCAGCCAAAGCCGCGGCCTCGACCGCCGTATCGGTGCCAACGCCGCGCCCGCGCAAATCGTTTTGGCGCAACAAGGCCTGATGGCGCAAAGCCGCCTGCGATTTGGCCGAATTCACCTCGTCTCCGGCCAAGGCCAGCGCCCGGGTTGCCTCGCTTAATTCCGCCTGCGCTTCGGTTAGATCACCACGCGCGCGCTCCAGCGCCGATTGCGCATCCTGCGGGTCAACCTGCACCAGCAAGACGCCGGATTCCACCGCGCCGCCTTCGACAAATTCAGCAGCCAGATTGACGATCATCCCGGTAGATGCGGCGCGAATATCCAGCGTGCGCTGGCTGCGAATTTCACCAAACGTGGTCATGACCGGCACCAGATTAACAGGTTTGGCCGTGATCACATTAACCGAAAACACCCGCTCGCGGTGCGGTTTTTGCTTGGATTCCTTGGCCCATTTATCCTGCAAGGCCGAATAAATCGTGTTGCCGCCAAGCGCCAACAGGCCCAGCGTCAGCGCAAACAAGAATAAACCAACAAGGCTGCGTCGTAAAAACCGCATTTCTTCAGGACCTCTCCAAACAGAATTTAGCGCAGCACCGGCAAAACCCGGCGCCCGCCAAACAGGTTAATTTATACTTATACGCAGCCGAAAATTATTTCCGTCGCTTATGTTCGTCCAAACGTGGAAATATTTCAACAAAATTGCACGGGCCATGGCGATAATCCAGCTGCACCGACAGAATTTCATCCCAAGCATCCTTGCACGCGCCCGGGCTGCCGGGCAACGCAAATAAATACGTGCCATCCGCCACACCGCCACACGCGCGCGACTGCACCGCAGACATGCCGATTTTGGGGTAGGAAATCATCGTGAACAGGGTGGAAAATGCGTCCATTTCCTTTTCATAAACATCGCGATGCGCCTCGACCGTCACATCGCGCCCCGTCAGGCCGGTGCCGCCGGTGGAAATAACCACGTCGATGTTTTTGTCGGCACACCATTTGCGCAAACGATCCGCGATCTGGTCACGCTCATCGCGCAGGATCATCCGGTCGGCCACGATGTGACCTGCGGCCTCGATCCGGTCCACAAGGGTCTGACCCGAGCGGTCTTCTTCGATTTTGCGCGTATCAGAGACCGTTAAAACGGCGATACGGACCGCGATGAATTCTTTTTTTTCGGGCATAATTTTATTCTCCAAGCTTGACTTTTAATGCTAATAAATCCGCCCATGCCTCGCGTTTGGCGTGCGGCGTGCGTAGCAGGTGGGCGGGGTGAAACATGGGCAACGCGGGGCGCCCCTGCACGGTTTGCCAAGTGCCGCGCAGCCGGGTGATGCCTTTGCGACCCAACAGGGCAAGGCAGGGGATATTGCCCATCAGCACAATAAAATCCGGCGCGGCCAGCTCAATGTGGCGCTGCATAAACGGGAGCAGCATGGCAATTTCAGTCGGGTCAGGATCACGGTCTTGGGGCGGGCGCCACGGCAGGATGTTGGTGGTGTAAACCGACGATTTCGGGTCCGCCCCACCCCGATCCAGATCAATCGCCGCCAGCATTTTATCCAGCAAATCACCCGCGCGTCCGGCAAACGGGTGCCCCTCGCGGTCCTCGTCGCGCCCCGGAGCCTCGCCGATAATCATCAGACGCGCAGCCGGATTGCCACCGGAGAACACCAGATTGCGCGCGCCGTGTTTTAGCTCGCAATGGCTGAAATCCGCCAGGGCCTGCTTTAAAGTCTCAAGATTATTTGCCGCCAAAGCAGCCGCCTTGGCCACAGCAACGGCGTCAATTTCAACGGCTTTGACGGGCTGCGGTTTGGGTTTTGTAACGGGCTTGGCTTTTGGCTTTTCGCTCACCAACTCATAGCGGTTCAGCGGCTGATCCCCGATCGCTTCATCCGCGCCCAGTTCAATCTGCCATTCCAGCGCCGCCTTGGCCTGATAATATTGCGTCATAGAATCCATACCCCCACGCTATTGCTCAAATGCGACAAGGTAAATCCCTTGCCGTGGATCAGCGGCTTTTCTATAAGCAGTAAATACTTTATACGTTTCAAAAAATCGGAGGCCGGCCATGACATTTAACGCAAAACACCTGCTGGGCATCGAGCCGCTAAAGCCCGCTGAAATTACCGCAATTCTGGATTTGGCCGATGAATATGTCGATCTGAACCGCAGGCAGATCAAACATGGCGATGCGCTGGCCGGTCTGACCCAGATCAACATGTTTTTCGAAAACTCCACCCGCACGCAGGCGTCTTTTGAAATTGCCGGCAAGCGTTTGGGCGCCGATGTGATGAACATGGCGATGCAGGCCAGCTCGATTAAAAAAGGCGAAACCCTGATTGACACCGCCCTGACGCTAAACGCCATGCATCCCGATATTTTGGTGGTGCGCCACCCGCATTCGGGCGCGGTTGATCTGTTGGCGCAAAAGGTGAATTGCGCGGTTTTAAATGCCGGCGACGGGCTGCATGAACACCCCACCCAAGCCCTGCTGGACGCGCTGACTATCCGGCGCAAAAAGGGCCGGCTGCATGGTTTGAACATCGCGATTTGCGGCGACATTGCCCATTCCCGCGTGGCGCGCTCTAATATTTTGCTGCTGGGAAAAATGCAAAACCAGATCCGGCTGATCGGCCCGCCAACCCTGATGCCCGCCGGTATTCAAGATTTCGGCGTCGAGGTGTTTGACGACATGCGCGAGGGTTTGAAAGATGTTGATGTGGTGATGATGTTGCGGCTACAAAAAGAGCGTATGGATGGCGGTTTCATCCCCTCCAGCCGCGAATATTATCACCGCTTCGGGCTGGACCCTGAAAAACTGGCTTTTGCCAAGGATAATGCCATTGTGATGCACCCGGGACCGATGAATCGCGGGGTGGAAATTGACGGGACTTTGGCCGATGACATCAACCGTTCGGTGATTCAAGAGCAGGTTGAAATGGGCGTTGCCGTGCGCATGGCCGCAATGGATTTACTGGCGCGAAATCTGCGCAAACCCAAACAGGAGGGCATTTATGTCTAAGATCGAAGAAACGCGCATCGAGAAACCGCACACCGTGCAACCCCGCGACGAAGATGTGATTTTCAAAATCATCGCCGATCGCAGGGCCTATAACAAAGAACATCTGGTGCTGATGATGATCGGTGCGGCCGGCATGTATTGGGTGTTGTGGGCCATCGGAAACCCGCATCCCTGGACCGGAATTATCGGCGCTGTCGTTGCGATTTTTGTGCGCTGGATTTATGTGGCAAGCGAGGCCATGCATGTGGTCTGGAACATAACCGAAACGCATCTGATCGGCCCCTCCGAGCGTAGAATCCCGCTGTCCAACATCAAAAAAACCCGCACTTTATTTTCAGCTGTGCAGGTCCTCACCCATAGCGGCGATAAATATATGCTGAAATATCTGGCCGATACCGATGCCACCGTGACGGCCATTCTTAAGGCAAGGGATCGGGCAGCAACATGAGCAAAACAGATTTTGGCTGGCAAACGTTTTTGCAAAAAAACGAAGAAATTCTGTGGCAGGGCGCGCCCAAAGCCCGGCTTGAAATCCACCGTAAACACCTGAGAAATGGTGCAACTTGGTCAATTATCGCGATTTGTATGATTGTAATCGCCATCAGTCTGGAACAGGGCGGCGGTGTGAAACCCCAAATGTTAATCACCGGATTTATCCTGTTTGGCGTGGCTATTTATGCCAGCATTGGCCAAATATTTTTACGCCGCGCACAGCTAAGGCGCACCCGATATGCCATCACCAATAAACGCGTCCTTAGTCTTTTGTCCAAAATCAACGGCCAGAAAATCCATCACGATATTGCAATCGGTGTGCAAACCGCAGCAGCCCTTAGCAATGCCACGCCCGACACCCTGTCTTTCTGGCTTGCCGATGAAAACCCGGGTGACGAATATGACGGGCGCGGCCTGCAATTCTTTCAACTGGAAAACGCCAATCAGGTGCTTGACGTGTTCAGGCAGGCCATTGATGATAACGATTAAAGCAATACAGCTTTTGTCGGCCAAACTGCGCCAACCACAAAAACCCGATTTAGGGAATTCCAAATGACCGAGTTTCACTTAACCAACGCCCGCCTGATTGACCCGCAACAGGGCAGCGATAAAATTGGCCACCTGACAATTCGGGACGGGCGCATTGATGCGATTTCTTATGGGGATGCGCCCAAGGGTGACAGCATTGATTGCGCCGGCAAATGTCTTGCGCCGGGCATTGTCGATATTGGCGTCAAGGTCTGTGAGCCGGGCGAGCGCCACAAGGAAAGTTACCGCACTGCGGGCCTTGCCGCTGCGGCGGGCGGTGTGACCACCGTTATCACCCGCCCCGACACGATCCCGGCCATCGACAGCCCCGAGGTGCTGGAATTTGTCGCCCGGCGCGCCCGCGAAACCGCAAAGGTGCGCATGTTGCCGATGGCGGCCTTGACCAAAGGGCGCAGCGGTAATGAAATGGTTGAAATCGGATTTTTAAAAGACGCCGGCGCGATTGCCTTTACCGATTGCGACCGCGTGGTGCAAAACCCCAAGATTTTCGCCCGCTGCCTGACCTATGCCAAAAGCCTTGGCGCTTTGGTCATCGCACATCCGCAAGACCCTGTGATGTCCAAAGGCGCGGCGGTGACTTCGGGTAAATTTGCATCTCTGCGCGGTTTGCCCGGGGTTTCGCCAATGGCCGAACGGCTGGGGCTGGAGCGCGATTTGGCCTTGGTGGAAATGACCGGCGCACGTTACCACGCCGACAATCTGTCATCGGCGACCAGCCTGCCCGCCCTGCAACGCGCCAAAGATGCCGGGTTGGATGTAACGGCTGGGGCCTCGATTCACCATCTAACCCTGAACGAGCTGGACGTTGGCAATTATCGCACGTTTTTCAAGGTCAAACCGCCTTTGCGCAGCGAATCTGACCGCCAAGCGCTGGTGGCAGCCGTGGCCAGCGGACTGATCGACATCATTTCCTCGATGCACACCCCGCAAGACGAAGAAAGCAAACGGCTGCCGTATCAAGAGGCCGCATCGGGGGCCGTGGCGCTGGAAACTTTGCTGCCTGCGGCCATGCGGCTTTATCATGCCGGTGATCTGGATTTGCCGACGTTGTTTGGCGCAATGTCGCTAAATCCGGCCAAACGTCTGGGGCTGGATTGTGGACGGATGGCCGTGGGCGCGCCGGCTGATCTGGTGTTGTTTGACCCTGATGCGCCGTTTGTGCTGGACCGTTTCGCGCTGCGCTCGAAATCAAAAAACACCCCGTTCGATGAGCAAAAAATGCACGGTTTGGTGTTGGCAACCTTTGTCGGGGGCACCGAAATTTTTAGGCGGGGAAAATGATGCCCGATATTACCGGCAGCTTTCAAATTCTCGCACTTGTGGCGATTGGCGCTTATTTGCTCGGCTCGGTGCCCTTTGGCATGGTGATTGCGCGCGCGATGGGGTTGGGCAATTTGCGCGAAATCGGCTCGGGCAATATTGGAGCCACCAACGTGCTGCGCACCGGCAACAAAGGCGCGGCGGCGGCAACCCTGATATTTGATGCCGGCAAAGGTGCCGTGGCGGTGTTGATTGCGCGCGCGCTGGTTGGCGAAGACGCGGCACAGATCGCCGGTTTAGCCGCATTTTTAGGGCATCTTTTTCCGATCTGGCTAAGGTTTCGGGGCGGCAAGGGTGTGGCTACATTTTTGGGCATTTTACTGGCGCTAAATTGGGTGGTCGGCTTGGCAGCTTGCGCGACATGGCTGCTGTTTGTTTTGATATTTCGGATTTCGTCCTTGGGGGCATTGGGGGCCGCCGCGCTATCGCCAGTTTGGCTGTTTTGGGCCGGCTCACAGCAAATTCTGCTACTGGCGATATTTCTGGGCGCTCTGATTTACATCCGCCACGCGGCCAACATTAAACGTATTTTAACCGGAACCGAGCCGAAAATCGGACGTAAGGGCAAGTAAATTACGACAAGTTGCTTTATTTTGCAGATATATCTTGTTTATCTTGAAATTCCCTTTATCTCAAGCCTGAGCATAACAGTTGGGCGGATTTTATGAACAAAAATGATCAGGCGGCAGACGCGAATTTCGCACCGGAAACCACGCGTGAATGGGTGCGTTATCTGGCGAAATACCGTGATCCGAAACTAAGCCGCAGTCTGGTCGAGCTGGCTGCAACCGCGCTGCCGTTTATTGCGCTTTGGGCGCTTGCTGTGTTGTCGCTTTCAATCAGCTATTGGCTGTCTTTTGCGCTGTCAGTTTTAAACGGGTTTTTTGTGGTTCGGCTGTTTATCATCCAGCATGATTGTGGCCATGGATCCTATTTCAAAAACCGCAAGGCCAATGATACGGTTGGCCGGATTTTGGGGGTTTTCACCGTCACGCCCTATGACGTCTGGAAACGCGCCCACAGCATCCATCATTCGACATCCGGCAATCTGGACCGGCGCGAAATGGGCGATATCGAAACCATCACAATTGCCGAATATCAAGCCCTGCCCAAATGGGGCCGCTTTAAATACCGGTTTTATCGCAACCCGTTTATCCTGTTCGGGTTTGGCCCGTCCTATCTATTTTTGCTGCAAAACCGTTTGCCCATAGGCCTGATGAGGGCCGGCGCAAAATACTGGTATAGCGCGCTGGGCACCAACGCCGCGATTTTTGCAGCACTGGCAGCGGTGGTTTTCTTTGGCGGTTGGCAAGCACTGGTTCTGATCTTTTTGCCCAGCATTGTAACAGGGGCGACCATCGGCGTTTGGCTGTTTTATGTGCAGCACCAGTTTGAAGAAACCTACTGGGATCGTGATGAGAACTGGAACTTGCATGACGCCGCCCTGCACGGCAGCTCGCATTATGTTTTGCCCGAACCGTTGCAATGGATGACCGGAAATATCGGCATTCACCATGTGCATCACATTTACGCCCGCATCCCGTTTTACCGGCTAAAAGAAGTGCTGCGTGATTATCCGGTTCTCAACGATGCCCAGCGTTTGACAATCCGCGAGAGCCTGTCTTGTGTGAAGTTGCAATTCTGGGATGAAAACACGCGCCAGCTGTTATCTTATCGTAAAATGAAAGCGATTTATGGCACCGCTTAATTGGCGTTGCGTTCGAGTTCCCACACCATTAAGCAGCCGTTTCACCACGGCTGGGTAATAAATGAAAATCGCAAGTCCAAATGTAGGAATGCGCAACAGCATCCAGATTATGGCGTGGCCAATGATGGATGATGACTATTCAATGCCCGGTTTTTTACAAGACCTTAATTTTGGGGTCTATATACTTACCTAGGGCCCGTGGACATTCAGGATTCCCATTTGGTTTGATTTCTGGTTCAATCTTCCAAAAGGGAGTTTGTGATGGACGAGAAACGATTTGTTTTGAGTGATCTGGTTTGGGAGCGTCTTGCGCCCTTGTTGTCGGGTAAAGCATCGGATAGCGGCGTGACTGCTAGCGATAACCGGCTATTTTTGGAGGCGGTGTTCTGGCGGGTCCGTACCGGTTTGCCATGGCGCGTTTTGCCCGAGAAGTTTGG
>CAYYXZ010000004.1:0-6497 GCA_964475715.1 uncultured Marinosulfonomonas sp.
GCATTGAAATGTTTGCCAGAAAGTCGGCTTGGATTCTTTTTACCAGCCAAAAGATTTGCGACTACCTGCGCACGAACCCGGTCAATATCGGCCGGATCAAAGCGCGGTTCATGCAGGGCAAGCCGCAGCAATGCCATCGCGTCATCGCGGTTTTCGCTTAGAAATTTTGCCGAAACCGACAGGCTGTCATCGGAAATATCAAAGGAAAAATGCGCCGCCAAAGCCTCGGCATTTGCGCCAAATTCGCGTGCGCTTAAATCACCGGCACCTTCTTGCAGCGTGTAGGCCATCAGCGCGGTTGCCCCGCGTTTGCCCGCAAGATCCAGACTGGCCCCGCCCTTGAAACGGATTTCAAGCGCTGTGAAAGGAATGCTGTGTTCCTGCACCAGCCACGCGGTTATGCCGCCGGGCGAGATGACTTCCTGGATTTTTACCTCGGCCTTGGCAACAGAGCCGACTGTGAGAAATGCGATCAAAATAAAATAAAACCGTTTCATTGCGAAGCCTCCTTTTGGGCCGTCGGATTGGTCAGCCAGCCCGTCACCGCGCGATTTTTATCCAACAGCAATTTTGCCGCCTTCATCACATCATCCGCCGTGACATCCTGCAAAATTTGCGGCCAGTCTTTTACATCCTGAAGGGTCAAACCCTGCGTTAAAGCCATGCCGTATACATTGGCCAAATCGCGCACATTATCCTGCCGGTAAATTAAACCGGCACGGATTTGCATCTTGATGCGGGCGAATTGCTCGGGGTCCACACCCTCGGCGATAAATTCGGCAATGGCCTGATCAAGCAGCCTCTCGCCCTCGGCCAGCCCGATGCCCTCGCTTGGCACCATAACCAGCCCGAACATCGTGTCATCCAGCGACTTACCGTTATAAAACGCCGATGTGTGAATTGCCTTGTTGGTTTCAAATTGCAGCTTTTGGCCCAGCACCGAGGTCTGCGGATCGCCCCCCAGCAAATCGGCCAGCATGGTCAGGGCAGCGGCCTGTTTTTGATCGCCGCTGTTGCGTTCAGGTGCCAGATAGCTGCGAATAATATAGGGCTGGGCAATGCGCGGATCAACGAATTTCAGACGCCGTTCCGCCAGCTGCGGCGGCTCTGACGGGCGCACGCGCTTTGGCAAATCAACGGTCGGGACCAACGGGCCGTAATATTTTTTTGCCAGCGCCAGCACATCCTGGGGCTGCACATCGCCGGCCACTATCAAAATCGCGTTATTGGGCGCATAAAACCGGGCGTAAAAGTCCAGCGCATCTTGCATCGACAGTTTTTCCATCTCGTGTTTCCAGCCGATAATCGGAATACCGTAAGGGTGGTTCAAATATTGCGCCGCCCGGCGTTGCTCGCCAAATAACGCATGCGCATTGTTTTCGGTGCGTGCGTTGCGCTCTTCCAAAATCACATCTCGCTCGGTGATAATATCCTCCTCTGTCAGGCGCAAATTTCGCATCCGGTCCGCCTCCATGCGCATCACCAGATTCAGACGATCCGCTGCAATGCGTTGAAAATACGCGGTAAAATCATAAGAGGTAAACGCATTATCCGAGCCACCATTGGCCGCCACAATGTCGGAAAATTCACCCGACGCCAGATTATCGGTTGCCTTAAACAGCAAATGTTCTAAGAAATGCGCAATGCCGGACTGGCCCGCAGGCTCGTCCGCAGCACCAACCCGATACCAAAGCATATGCACCACAACAGGCGCGCGGTGATCTTGAATCACCACAATATCCATACCGTTATCAAGTGAAAAGCTGCTGATTTCCTGGGCGGACGCCGCGCGGGTCAACACAGTCAGGGCCAAAAAAGCCAAGCCGAAAATACGCATATTAGTCTCCGATGCAATTGCTTACACCAATCTAAAGACTGCCCCGCGCCACCACAAGGCCCGCTAGCGGTTTCGTGATTATTTTCCGTAAATTTGGGGGTCAGGCGGGGCAGACGGCGTGCGCACACCTGCACCCCGGAACCTTGCCAATTCGCGGTGCTGGTTCAAAGACATTTCTTCATAGGCTTTGAAATAAACATTCTGATTAAACCAGCGCTCCAAAATCCTGCCTTGGTTGTTGCGCCGGTGCTCCAGATCTTCGGCCGCCAGAACCTGTCGGATATTGGCAGGCACCCCAAACCGGCGGGCATGGGCGACAATCGTGCCATCGCCGCGCCCGATATTGCCCGCCTGCGTGCGGCTAACGCGCGCCCGATCACCCCCGAGTGCTGCAACCGCATCGGCATGCGGCGTTGGGTCGGTCAGATTGGCACCACCCGGTGTCGGGCTGGGCAATGCTGCGGTGAAATCCGGCGTTTGAAGCGGCTTGCCGGGCAGGATGGCAAATTCGTCCGGCCCGCCTGTGCTGGAGTGGATATTCATCAAATTCAAATCTTTCTTGCCGCCGCAGCCCGACAGGGCCATGGTGCCAATCAAAGCAACGGCAACAGTGCTACGCGTGATCCACATTGATGTCTCCTTTAGCAAACTTGCATCTGTCTAACCCAACGAACGGGCCGCGTCACCCGGTCTTTTTTTCTCCGGTAGAAAAGATCAAACCAAAGGCACCGACAAACACCCCGACATCGGCAACATTGAACGAAAACGGGTTTGCAAAGCCGCAACACGACATATTTATAAAATCCGCAACCGCGCCATAAAGTATCCGGTCCAGCACATTTCCCAGCGCCCCGCCGACCAGAATACCGGCAGAAATATAGGCCCAGCGGCCGAATTTTTCTTTCCAGACCCAATGCAACACCCACAAACAAATCGCCAGCGCCAAGGCAATCAACAGCCAGCGCACCCAATCGGAATCACCTGCAAACAAGCCAAAATTTATGCCCCGGTTCCATGCCATTCTGAAATTCAGAAACGGCGGCAGCACATCGATTGCGCCCAGAGTGCGTAAATCCAGCCAATGCACCACAAAATATTTACTGGTCTGATCCAGCATAAATGTCCAGAAACCTGCCCAAAAAGTTAGCCGCATTGTCGTTCTCCTTAATGTCGGGCCTTAATGCCTGAAATGGCGCATGCCGGTGAAAACCATCGCCAGCCCCGCCTCATCCGCCGCCTTGATCACCTCGTCATCGCGCATCGATCCGCCGGGCTGAATTACGGCCGTGGCCCCGGCTTGGGCGGCACTTAATAAGCCGTCAGCAAAAGGGAAAAACGCATCCGACGCCACAACCGATCCGCGCGTCAATGGCGCATCCAGCCCTAAAACTTCGGCCATATCCATCGCCTTGCGCGCGGCAATGCGCGTGCTGTCAACGCGGCTCATTTGCCCCGCACCGATGCCCACGGTCGCGCCGTTCTTGACGTAAACAATCGCGTTGGATTTAACGTGTTTGGCCACCCGCCAGGCAAACATCAGATCGGCCAGCTCGGCATCTGTCGGCGCACGTTTGCTCACAATTTTCAAATCATCCAACCCGACATATCCGCTGTCTTTATCCTGCACCAGCATCCCGCCCGACACCTGCCGGTACGTCAGCGCAGTCGCACGCGGATCAGGCAGCGCATCCACCGTCAGCAGACGCAAATTCTTCTTGGCCGCAAAGATTTCCCGCGCCGCATCATCGGCCCCGGGCGCAATCACGACTTCGGTGAATATCTTGCAGATTTCCTTGGCCGTTGCCACGTCAAGCCTTTGATTTAGCGCAATAATTCCGCCAAACGGTGAAACATTATCGCAGTTAAACGCCGATTTATAAGCTTTGAGCATACTGGCCCCGCGCGCCACACCACAGGGGTTGGCGTGCTTGATAATCGCACAGGCCGGCCCATCGGCGGGGTCAAATTCGGCCACCAGCTCAATCGCGGCATCGGTGTCGTTTATGTTGTTGTAAGACAGCTCTTTTCCCTGATGCTGAACGGCCGTGGCCACACCCGGTCGATTGGTTCCATCCAGATAAAACGCAGCCCGCTGATGCGGATTTTCGCCGTAGCGCAATTTCTGCGAAATGGTGCCGGCAAAGGCACGTCGGCGCGGCAGATCAAAGCCGATTGCCTCGGCCATCCACGTCGACACCGCCGCATCATAAGCCGCGGTTCTGGCATAGGCAATCTGGGCGCGGCGCTTGCGAAATTTCGTGCAGGTCGCCCCGTTATGTTTGGCCATATCACCCAGCAATTTTTCGTAATCCTCGACATCAACCACAGTGGTCACAAAAGCATGGTTTTTGGCCGCCGCACGGATCATCGCAGGCCCGCCAATATCAATATTTTCGATGCAAGTGTCGTAATCGGCACCCTTGGCCACGGTTTGCTCGAACGGATATAAATTAACCACGAGCAAATCAATTCCGGCAATACCGTGCAGCTTCATCGCTGCCAAATGATCGTCATTATCGCGCAGCGCCAGCAGGCCACCATGCACATTGGGATGCAGGGTTTTCACCCGCCCATCCATCATTTCAGGAAATCCGGTGACATCGGCCACATCGGTCACATCCAGCCCGGCCCCCCGCAGCGCCTTGGCTGAACCTCCGGTTGAAAGCAGCTCAACCCCGTGGCCCGCCAACGCGCGGCCCAAATCAATCAGGCCGGTTTTGTCAGATACAGATAAAAGAGCGCGGCGGATTGGCAGTGAGCTGGTCATTTCGGTTCCCCATTTGGTTCGGTCTGTAAAAATTCATCGTCATCACGCGCTAAATCGCGCAAATTGTCCGGCGTGTCGTGGGCTTTGGCTAAACTCCAGTTCACGCGGCTCGCATAATCCATTGCGCGGGCAGATAAAACAATTTGTTTGCTGGCGCGCGGTTTTAGCCGGTTACGTTCCAGATAAACGCTTGGCTCAAGGCCTAGATTCGCGCCATTTCCGCTGTTGTTTTCACCGTGGCGAAACACCCAGATTTCGCCGCTTTTTAGCGCCAGCGAAACCGCAGTTCCGCCCATATCCAGCCTTGCGTCCACATCAGGGTGCAGATGAAAGCGCACGCAATACGCAATGCCCTGCAATTTCGCCGCATCCATCGCGGCATCAAAAATCTGCTTGTTTTTGTCGCAAACCGCCAGCAGAAAATCCTCGCCGCAAATGCTGCGCCCATCCGCTGTCAAGTCCAGCCGGCGCATGTGGCTTAACCCGTGAGCGGCCACATAACCGTCATGGCTAAGCTGAAGACCAAAGCGGTTTAGCTCGTTATTTTGTTTGCATTCCACCAAATTCGGCGTGTGCAATAAAATTTCGTGTTGGCCAGATTTGGCGGCTCCCAGTCGCGATGACGAAACCCCCTCCAGCCCCAAAACCGAATGCGACGGCGTGGCCCGACCTGCCCGGCGCCATTCATCGCCAAACGAAATGCCCGAACCACAACTGACCACCAGCGGACGGCGCCCCGAAGTCAGCTCGAACGCCAGCGTCGAGGCATGCCCAAGCGCTGAATGGCGGCCTTGTGGCGGACGGCTTGCGTCGATAATCACACTGCTGCGACCGGCCTTCAGCAGCGCGTATCCCATCGAAAGCCGCTGGCCTGCGCCGCTGCGCACCCCGCTTGCGGCCAGCGCATGATCCAGTCGCCCCTCTGCTCCGCGCCCACCGCCGTGAAACCGCGCCAAACCACCGTCAGAATGGCGCAAGGCACGCAAAGTCGGCGCGATGCGCTCAATCGCGGCCAAATGATCACGCCCCGAAACGCCCCCGGCCTTGCTTAGCGCCGAAGCGGCCCAGATCAGCAGGGTGAAAACCTCGAGCAATTCCTCGGGGTTACGGCTGGGAATGCCGCCTTCATCATCGATCTGCTCGCGGCATTCCTGCGCCAGTGCCTTTGTTGCCGGCCCGACAAAACCAGCCATGCCCTCCAACGCCAAACCGGCATAAATCAAGCCGGTAAGCGCCTCGAACCGTGGCAAGCCGGCCCCCGCAGCCTTCCAGCGTTTGCTTAGAAATATGGTTTGCTGGCCCAGCGATTGAAAATAGGCTTTTGATGCCACTTGATTTTGACCGTTCAGCAATAAAACCGCGTGGTTGATCCACCGAATTAAACGCTGCCCGGCCAAATCCGGCGTCCAGCCAGCCCCGCCACCACGGCCAAAGCGCGCGATCCATTCAAACAGCCAATCCTGCGCCGCCTTTCGCGCCAGAACATCGCCCACAGCCGCCAGATCATCCAGCCATTTAAAGCCGTGCAATTGCTGCTCGAAATCATCCGAAGGCAGGCCAATATCCCACAATCCGGTATTTTTTGCGGTCACCAAAACCCCGGCAAACTGAAAGTTTCCAGCCAGAAACTGACGTCCGCGGGCGAATGATCCGATGGTTCTTGGCTCTGGTTGCGAGCTAAAGGCCGTGGCGGGGCGCGCACGTGTGCTGGTGCGGGCCGCAATGCGGTTCAGCAGGCGGGATTTGCGCGCAGAAAAACTTGTTGGTCGTGGCACGGCCTGCTTCACCTTATTCGCGGGGGCGTCAGTGTTTATCTTGTTTGGACGCACCATAGAACGTGCCAAGGCCGGTGTCACCGGTGAAATCGGGCGGGCCTGCATTTTCTTGGCTCAG
>CAYYXZ010000004.1:6597-7903 GCA_964475715.1 uncultured Marinosulfonomonas sp.
CAAATTGCCGAAATCGAGAAATTGCGCAGCCAAACGCGCCCGACATTGCGCGCCGTTAGCGACGGGATGGAGGCGCATTTATATAAAGCACATGACGTTCTGGACCATGGTTTTGTGCGTGTAATTGATTACATGGGCGACGATGCGGCGATTTGTCAGGCAGCCCGGGTGTCTTATGGCACCGGCACAAAATCGGTGCAAAATGATGCCGGTCTGATCCGTTATCTGATGCGCCACTGGCATTCGACCCCGTTCGAGATGTGCGAGATCAAGCTGCATGTGAAACTGCCAATCTTTGTGGCCCGCCAATGGATCCGGCACCGCACGGCCAACGTGAATGAGTATTCGGCGCGCTATTCCATTTTGGACCGCGAGTTTTACATTCCGGCCGAAGATCAGCTGGCGGCGCAATCCACGCTTAACCATCAGGGGCGCGGTGATGTTTTGCAAGGGGCCGAGGCCGCACGCGTTCTGGAAATTTTAAAAAGTGACAGCAATCGGGCCTATGACAATTATCAGGCGATGATTTCGGATGAGGGCCAGCAGGGGTTGGCGCGCGAATTGGCGCGGATGAATTTGCCGATGAATATGTATACGCAATGGTATTGGAAGGTGGATTTGCACAATCTGTTTCACTTCCTGCGTCTGCGCGCCGATCACCACGCCCAATATGAAATTCGGGTTTATGCCGATGCGATTTGCAAAGTGGTGGCCGATTGGGTGCCCGCGGCCTACAGCGCATTTCAGGATTACCGCATGGGAGGTGCCAATTTAAGCGGCAAGGCGATGGATTGCATTCGCCGGATGCTAAAGGGTGAAACTGTGACCCAAGAAAGCAGCAAAATGAGCGCCGGAGAATGGCGCGAATTTCAGGCCGAACTGGATCTCTGAAAAACAAAACACCCCGCAAAGCCAAAGGCCCGCGGGGTGAGAAATATTGTAGCAGCGAAAGTTAATTCGCCAAAAGCCTAGTCAGCCAGAACAAGTGCGCCAGCAGATTGACGACCATCGCGTCCTTCTTCCAGTTCAAACTCGATTTTCTGGTCATCGGCCAAGCCAGTCAGGCCAGCGCGCTCAACAGCGGAAATGTGTACAAACACATCTTTGCCGCCATCGTCAGGTGCGATAAAGCCGAAACCTTTTGTAGTGTTAAACCATTTTACGGTGCCAGTAGCCATCCCGTATCTCCTTAGTATTGTATCACCGCCCACGTTGTGCAGCGGCCTGGTGCAGCAGTCTTTTATTGGTAACCGGCTGCTTTAGAAACAAGGAGGCGGGTAGAATAAGTCTGTCTTCACAAGGCACA
>CAYYXZ010000004.1:8003-17029 GCA_964475715.1 uncultured Marinosulfonomonas sp.
CATAATACGCTTGGGTCTGGGTTTTGGGCAGGTATAATGGGCACAAAATAGTGAGGGTAAGATGAAATTATACGGCCTGAAAAACTGCGATACATGCCGCCGTGCGCTAAAGGCGCTGAAGGCGGGCGGGCATGAGGTGGAGCTGGTTGACGTTCGAAATGACGGCATCAAACCCCAAGAACTTGAGCGGCTTTTCGTTGTGTTCGGGACCGATTTGTTAAACCGGCGATCCACAACCTGGCGAAAATTAAGCGAGGCCCAACGAGAGGCAAAACCCGTGCAGTTGTTACTGGATCACCCCGCCCTAATGAAACGGCCAGTGGTCATAGAAGAGGGCGGGTTGTTAACCTTGGGATGGGGCAAAGACGCGCAGAAACTTTGGGGCATCAAAGGTTAACAATCCGCAACTTAGCACTTACGACAGAGCAACCTGTCAACCGATAACGGGCCTGCGCCGCGAAACACCAGAATAAGCAAAACCGTGATCCAGAACAGGCGCTGATCCATGATCACACCATCGGAAAACCGGTCAAACCAGGCACCGTATTGTACCGCCATATGTCCGTAAATATCGGTCAGGCTTTGCACGATTATAAAACCAATCATCCCAAGGGCCGCAAGACGGGTTAGCAGCCCGACCACCAGCAGCACTGGCAGGATAAATTCGGACCATGTGCCAAGCAACGACACCAGCCATTGAAAGCCGGACATCAGATCATCATTATAGCCCGTGGCCTCAAAGGCGCGCGGAAAAATCTGGCCGTAAGATCTGGAGATGTCGAAAAAACCAAAGAAGCCTTCGCCAATTTTCAGACGCGCGGAATGCAGGAAATAAATCAGCAGAGTGGCCGCAAATGTAAACCGCGCAAGCGTTGGCAACAGCCATGATCCAACCATGGTTTCCAGGTTTGAAAACACGGAATTATGCAGTGAAATCAATCTATTCATTATATTTTCCTTTCAATTATTTCTGTTATTGAGCCTGTAGATAACAGCAAGCCAAGCACTTGCGTTAGATCAAAATCTCTAGTTTCCATGCCGGCCATTTTTACAGCCTCGCCCATGTTTTCCCCCTGCATCAATGCTTTAATAAATCTTGCGCCCCCCGCTGGCAGGGCTGTGACGACGGGGTCAAATTCAAAACGGCTGATCAACACATCTTCGGGCTGCATCACCGGTTTTGGCGCGTCCGGGCCATTATTGGCGTGATAAATTGCGCCGGCGGGCCATTTCGAGCGAATCAGATGCACCGTCGGCGCCAGTTGAATTTTTGCCCGCAACAAGGCATCCGGCGCTATATTTTGCAAGGTTTCAGCCCCAATCGGGGCAATATCCGCGGCGTGATAACTTTGGGTTAACGCCAGCTCGATGCGGGCAATATCAGGCAAATACCCAAGATGTCTGACCGGGTCAAAACCGGTTAAAAAAGCCGGCATTTCCGTGCCGTAGCGCATTAAAATCGGGCTATTGGGGGGGTGCCGACGCCAAAACACTCCAGCCATAGCCTTAAAGAAATCCTGCCCCACCAGTTTTTGAATGGTCGGAAAGGTGACTTGCAGCGCCTCGCTCAAGGATGCCGCGACATTGTTGCGATAAACCGAAAACCGCTTGATGGCAGCTGTGCCTTGCGGGTTGCACAGCCCGGCAGGCGTGCCCGATTTTGCGTCAAATATCGCGTTTATGAAATCATTTTGCCCAACGTTCATTGGTTATTCTGCCCCATAATTTTAGCGGCGCGCGCGGCCTCGGTGGCCAATTGCGGCCATTCTGGAATATTGGCATCCCATTCAATTAATGCCGGGCGCGGGCCTGATTTTTCCAAAGTATACGCAAATAATTCCCAAACCGGTTCGGCCATTTCGCGCCCGTGACTGTCAATCAACAACATCGCGCCGGTTTCATCTTGGTCTTCATCATGGCCGCCCAGATGAAATTCGCCAACATGCTCCAGCGGAAATTGGTCAATATAATCACGCGGGCCGGTTTTTTGGTTCATGGCCGAAATAAAAACGTTGTTGATATCCAGCAACAGACCACAGCCGGTGCGGTGTACCACCTCGTTCAGCAGCTCGATTTCCGACAGGGTAGATTCAGCAAACGCCAAATAGGCCGACGGATTTTCCAGCAGCATTTTGCGCCCCAGCAGGTCTTGCACTTGGGACACGTGATCGGCCACACGTTGCGCGGTTTCTTTGGTATAAGGCAGCGGCAGCAAGTCATTCATAAAATTTCCGTCATGGGTGGACCACGCCAAATGTTCAGAAAACGAGGCCGGTTCAAGCCAGTCACAAAGATGCTTCAGCCGTTTCAAATGCGCGGGATCAAGCGGGCCTTCGCCGCCAATCGACAAGCCCACACCATGCACCGAAATCGGGAAATGTTCGGCCAGATGACGCAGTTGCGCAATGGGGCGCCCGCCTTGGCCCATGTAGTTTTCAGCGTGAATTTCCAGCCATTTAACCGGGCTGGCATTTTCCATGATGGCGGCAAAATGTTGCGGTTTATAGCCAACACCGGGCTGGTTTGGCAGGGTGTCAAATTTAATTTTTCCAGTGTCGGCCATGATAATAACTCAAATTCCAGTTAAAAATGGCGCTCTGGCATAATCTGCCAGAACGCCAAATCGGCTTTAAGCAGGCAGATCGCGATCAAGTTCTACGAGAGATCCCATGCGCCCTTCGGGCAATTCCATCCCCGCGCAACTGCCGGCCGGAACCATGGTCCAGGCGTTGCCTTGGTAATCAACGGTTGAGGATCCGGCGCAAGTTGTGCCAGCGCCCGCTTTGCAATCATTCTGGCCGGCCAGCGAAATACCGTAGCATTTTTCTTTGCTCTCGGCATCGGCCGGGGTTGCGTAATGGCTGCCTAAAACGGCCGCAAGAGCGCCGGCTACGGCAAGTGTTTTTACATGATAAGACATTGTGAATTCCTTTGATTATGTTTTCAGGGACCGCGCTAAATTACGGGTTTTCTGTAATAAAAACATAAGCCAGAAAATTGATCACAGGCCATTCACATGCGCGTGCGTCACGGCCGCGTTATTAAAATCTGGGCATTTGGGCCGGATTTCGGGCTTTGGAGTTGTTTTGTTACAATCTCAAAGGCCGAATTGTTACAGTTTAGACCAAATCCGGCGCGCGCGCCTCGCAGCCCAGCGCCTCGACGGCCTGCTCCAGTGTCACCACATTTGTGCGTTTATCACCAAGACGGCGGATCGAAACCGTGCGATCTTCAACCTCGCGCATGCCCACGGCCAAAATTGCGGGCACCTTGCCCAGACTGTGTTCACGAACCTTGTAGTTGATTTTTTCATTGCGAATATCGGCCTCGGCACGCACACCGACGGCTTTCAGCGCGGCAACCACCTCGCGCACGTAATCATCCGCATCCGAAATAATCGAGGCCACAACCACCTGACGCGGAGCCAGCCAAAACGGCAGCTTACCCGCGAAACTTTCGATCAAAATACCGATGAAGCGCTCAAAACTGCCAAGAATGGCGCGGTGCAGCATAACGGGGCGGTGTTTGGCCCCGTCTTCGCCGATATAAGTCGCGCCCAAACGTTCGGGCAGCACAAAATCCACCTGCAAAGTGCCGCATTGCCAGTCGCGGCCAATCGCGTCGGTCAGAATAAATTCCAGTTTGGGGCCGTAAAATGCGCCTTCGCCGGGGTTCAGCTCAAATTCGCAACCGGCGGCTTTGGTCGCGGCCAGCAGGGCGGATTCGGCTTTGTCCCAAACCGCGTCAGATCCAGAACGGCTTTGCGGCCGGTCCGAGAATTTAACCACAAATTTTTCAAACCCGAGGTCTTGGTAAATTGAGGACAGCAACTCGATAAACAGCTTTGTTTCGTCCTCGATCTGCGCCTCGGTGCAAAAAACATGCGCGTCATCCTGAACAAAGCCGCGCACCCGCATGATGCCGTGCAGCGCGCCTGATGGCTCATAACGGTTGCACGACCCAAATTCTGCCATCCGCAACGGCAGGTCGCGATAAGATTTCAAACCCTGATTGAAAATCTGCACATGGCACGGGCAATTCATCGGTTTTAGCGCATTCACCGCCTTTTCGCGCGCGTGTTCTTCGTCGACTTCAACGATGAACATGTGATCTTGGTATTTTTCCCAATGGCCCGATTGCACCCATAACTTACGGTCCACAACTTGGGGTGTATTCACCTCGACATAGCCCGCCCCGTTTTGACGCCGGCGCATGTAATCTTGCAATTCTGTGTAAATTTTCCAGCCATTTGGATGCCAGAAAATCTGCCCCGGCGCTTCTTCTTGCATGTGAAACAAATTCATTTCACGCCCCAGTTTACGGTGATCACGCAGGGCGGCCTGCTCTAGCATATGCAGGTGTTTTTTCAGATCGTTTTTATTCTGAAATGCCACACCGTAAATCCGTTGCAACATGGCCCGATCACTGTCACCGCGCCAATAAGCCCCGGCAATCGACATCAATTTAAAGGCATCGGCCGGAACCTGCCCCGTGTTTTGCAAATGCGGCCCACGACACAGATCTTGCCAATCGCCATGCCAATACATCCGCAGCGGCTCATCACCCGGGATCGTGTCAATCAGCTCGACTTTGTAAGGCTCGTTGTTGTCTTCGTAAAATTTCACAGCGCGGGCGCGATCCCAAATCTCGGTGCGCACCTCGTCGCGTTTATTGATGATTTCCTTCATCTTTTTTTCAATCAAGGCCAGATCCTCGGGCACAAACGGCGCGGGCCGGTCAAAATCGTAATACCAGCCGCCTTTGATCACAGGGCCGATGGTAACTTGGGTGTCGGGCCAGATTTCCTGCACCGCGCGGGCCATGATATGGGCAAGGTCATGGCGGATCAGCTCTAGCGCCGGCTCGGCGTCTTTCATCGTGTTGATGGCGATGCTGGCGTCGGTTTCAATCGGCCATTGCAAATCCCAATGCGCGCCGTCAACGGTGGCGGAAATGGCTTTTTTGCGCAAAGAATTCGAAATGCCGGCAGCGATTTCGGCGGGCGTAATGCCGGCGTCAAATTCGCGTTTAGTGCCATCGGGAAAGGTAAGTGAGACTTGGGCCATTTTGGCGCTCCTCGTCGGTTTGGCGCCTACTTTGCGCCCGGTTGCGGGTGGTAACATGGCGTTTTAGGCGGCCACGGGCGCACAAGTCAACCACCGGTGGCCGATTTTGTCAGACCCGCGATAAATGACAACATTTCAGTCGACGTCTGGCTGCGGTTTACGGCTTGGGGTCCGGCACGCCTTTGCGAATGGCGGCTGAAAAACCATCGCCCAGACCGACCTGTTTGGCACGGGTATTGATCCGCCCAAGTTCGCGCAATTCAGCCAATGTAAAGCGCGCATCCATAAGGCCGCGCTCGTATATCAATACCGGCAAATGGCCATTTAAAACGATCCGCCAATCAAGCGGCACATTCACACCCACAGCCTGCACCATTTCAGCAATCGCGGTGGTGCAGTTTTTGAAAATCGAGTTAAAAAACTGCGGCTGGACAGCCAGCGAATTTGCATCACGCACAAATTCTTCGATAATCTGGCGGGCCAGTTCGGGCGAGGTGTTCAGGCGGTATATTTTGGCATCATGGTCCCTGATATTTGAGCGCACGCCAAGCACATCTTGCTCGACCGAGGCGATGTTGATGCGTGTATGGGTTTTGAAAAAATCGGGAAGCGGGTGAAAAGCGCCGCCAATCTCGCGTCGCACTTCCACGGATAAAACCAAATTCGGCCCAGTGGCAAAACCAAAGCTGAGAAGCACATGCGCCATATGCGGGCCGCCCCAGTATGTCATGAACATATCAACCGATTTGATCTGGCCAAGCTCAAAGCTGCGCGTGGTCCAGATTTCGCTAAAATCGTCTTCGCTGCGCCATTCAAATTCACGCATATTTGTCAGTGTCAGAATATCCTGATCGATAACGCCGGTTACTTGGCGGGCGTTATCCGGCTCCCAATTTCCGTCTAGCGGCGGCTTGATTGTGCCCCACCAGATGAAAACGGCCGCAAATGCCAGACCAAAAATTGCCAACGCACGCCGTGGACGTTTGCCAAACAAGCCCCGGATTATGGCCAAACCAAACAAGGCAAAAGCGCCGGCGGCAACCATTCTGGCGGTTTCCGGCAAGGGCAGTCGAAACCACAAGGCCAGCGTTGACCAGAGCGTTAAAAATGCGATCAGCAAAATAAAAAAAGTTGTGAAACTATAAATCCAGAGCCGCTTCATGGCTTTTCCTTTTTTCAAATGTGGTGTTAGTGAAACATTTTTGGCCGGTGATGTGAAGTCTGGAGAACAGATAAAGTCCAGCTTGATGCTAAAATGTCTTGTAATGCCAATCAACGGTTGCGAGGGCCTGTTTTGCGTGCATGATTGGGCAAAAGGGAGAACACCATGCAGGCCAGCAAATTTCTTGACACCGCAGATGGACGCCGGATTGCCTATTGCTTCACGCCGGGGGACGGGACGGGCGTTGTATTTCTGGGCGGCTTTAAATCCGACATGCAAGGCACCAAAGCAACCCGTCTGCAAGCATGGGCCACAGCACAGGGGCGCAGTTTTTTGCGGCTTGATTATTCGGGCCACGGCCAGTCATCGGGCGAATTTTGCGATGGCTGCATTGGCGATTGGGCCGCCGATGCCCGCGCGGTGATCGAACATGTTTGCGATGGCCCGCAGGTTTTGGTGGGTTCCAGCATGGGCGGCTGGATTGCATTGCTTTTGGCGCGAACCATGACGAAAAAAATTGCCGGCCTGATCGGGATTGCGGCAGCCCCCG
This sequence comes from uncultured Marinosulfonomonas sp., assembly GCA_964475715.1. GTDB lineage: Bacteria > Pseudomonadota > Alphaproteobacteria > Rhodobacterales > Rhodobacteraceae > Profundibacter. The sequence goes on from CAYYXZ010000004.1 coordinate 14,782, forward strand.
ATTTCACCGAAGACAGCTTTTTCAAGGGCTTCAGCCAGGCCCAAAAAAACCAGCTGGCCAAAACAGGGCAGCTGATTTTGCCGTCAGATTATGACGAGCCTTATGTGATCACAGAAAAACTGATCGAGGACGGGCGAAACCAGCTGGTGCTGCGCACACCGCTAACCTTGCCGTTTTGCGTGCGCCTGTTGCAAGGCACCGATGACACAGATGTGGACGTCTCGGTTGCCTTGAAATTGCTAGAGCACGCCAAGGGTAATGACATCCGCCTGACCTTGGTTAAAGGCGCGGATCATTCGTTTTCAATGCCGCAAAACCTGGCCCTGATCGAAAAAACTGTGGCAGAAGTGCTGGCAATTGCAGACTGCGCCCAAATGCCCATAGGCAAAGGCGCGACGATATCGTAACTTGTGATAAAATCTAAAAACAACGAGTATCATATTTATGGCCGAGCCTCTGTTACTGATCCCGTCAATGATGTGTGATGCGCGGATATTCTCGCCCCAGATTACCGAATTCTCAACCCAAAGACCGGTGCATATCGCCGCTATAACCAACTGTGAAACCATTGCGCAAATGGCCGCCGCCACATTGCAGGGCGCCCCGCAAAACTTCGCGCTTGCCGGCATTGCGATGGGCGGGGCGGTGGCCTTGGAAATATTGCGCACAGCACCGGAACGGGTGTCGCGCATTGCCCTGATCAGCACCAATGCACAATCCGAAATTCCGGCTATGGCTGCGGGCCGCGAGCCTCAGATCGTCAAGGTGATGGGCGGGCGACTGCAAGAAGTGATGCAAGATCTTATCAAGCCCGAACATCTGGCCGTTGGCCCAAATCAGGCCAAGGTTCTGGCGCTGGTGCAAGCCATGGGAATGCGCTTGGGTGAGGGCGAATTTGTGCGCCAGTCGCGCGCCTTGCAACGCCGCCCCGACCAGCAGAAAATCTTGCGTAAAATCCACATTCCGGCTTTGGTGATGGGCGGCGCACAAGACACCCTGACCCTGCCACGTCGGCACCAATTCATGTCTGAAATGATCCCTTACGGCAAGCTGTGTGTGATTGCAGATGCCGGACATTTGCCAACTCTGGAAACCCCTGCGGCCACCAATGAAGCCCTAAATCAATGGCTGCAAGAGCCACTTGTGTTGCGTTGATTTTGGGCCTATTTTTGGGTGTATCGCGTTAAACGAAAGAACCAAAATGGTTGCAACCACCGGCCGCATCACCCTTTGGGGAATCGAGGTATTTCTTGCCACCGCGGACGAGGGCTCGATTTCGGCCGCCGCGCGCCGGCTCAAGGCCAGTGCCTCGGCCGTCAGCCAGCAATTAAGCAATCTGGAAACCGCATTGGGCACCAGCTTGCTAAACCGCGCATCGCGCCCCGTCACCCTGACCCCGTCCGGCGAAATATTTCGCAAACGCGCCCGCTTAATCCTGAACGAAGCCACCCAGGCGCAGGCCGAATTGGCCATGCCCGACATGTCGGCGCTGACCCGTTTCAGGCTGGGAATGATCGAGGATTTTGAAGCCGACGTCACGCCGCGCCTTTTGTCAGAGATGGCCGGAACCTTCAAGGGCTGCCAGTTTTTGCTGGAAACCGGCGCCAGCCACCAGCTGTTTGAGTTGCTCGACAGCCGCGCTCTGGATCTGATTGTGGCCGCCGATATGGGGGCTGCAGCCGATTGGATGGCCGACTGGATGGAGGTGCATCCGCTGATCAGCGAGCCTTTTGTGGCGGCCGTGCCAAAAGCTGCGGTTGATGGGTGCGATGACGTTTTGCGCCAGCTAAAATCGCTGCCCTTAATCCAATACACCCAGCGCCACCACATGGGCCGTCAAATCGCAAGCCATCTGGCGCGCCAAAATCTGACCCTGTCGCACCGCTTTGAGCTGGACAGCTATCACGCCATCATGGCGCTGGTGGCGGCGCGCGCGGGCTGGACCATTTTAACGCCGCTGGGTTTTCTGCGCGCACAGCGTTTTCACCGCGATGTCGAGATGATCAAACTGCCGTTTGAGCCGCTAAGCCGCAGCATTTCGCTGATCGCGCGCCGCGATGTGTTGCAAGATATGCCTCGGGACGTTGCAGCCCGGTTGCGCCTGTTGCTACAGGAAATAATCGTCGCCCCGGCGATCAAATCCTTGCCGTGGATCGCCAAGGATTTGAAGCTGCTTTAAGCCACCGCTTTTTTCTGTTTCACCAGCTCGGCCGATTTGATCAGTGCATTTGTGATAAAATCCAGATCA
>CAYYXZ010000004.1:17129-18983 GCA_964475715.1 uncultured Marinosulfonomonas sp.
TGCAACATAATCATGATTTCGCAACCCGTTTACAACCCGCTCAGCCACTTTGGGAATTTGCACACGCGCCACAGCCGCCGACAGATTTTGCAGCCGCACATTGTAAAGCGGCAGTTTGTTTTGCCAAAATTCAAAGCGGTCATGCACAACGGGATGTTTTTTCCAGTTATGCTCATAGGCGCCAGACATGATGATCATCTGCGCAATCAAATCGGCATCATCGGTGATCAAAATTCCGCCCTCGCCAGAATTTATCAGCTTGTAGGATTGAAACGAAAAGCAACCGATTTTGCCAATCGTGCCAATGTTTTTTCCAGCCCAAGTGGTGCCCAGAGAGTGGGCCGCGTCCTCGATTACCGGAATATTTCGCGCATCACACAGCGCCATAATCGCATCCATATCCGATGTGTGACCGCGCATGTGACTAATGATAACGGCCTTGATACTATCGTCCAGTTTGGCCGCAAAATCGGCCATATCAACGCGGTAATTTGCGCCAACCTCAACCAGAACCGGGGTGCATTCGCCGTGTATAACGGCCGAGGGAACGGCCGCAAAAGTGAATGCCGGGATCAGCACATTTGCATCTCGGGGCAGTTGCAGCGCTTTTAGCGATAAAAACAGAGCCGCCGAGCAGGACGACACGGCAAGAGCAAATCTGGCACCCATCATCCGGGCAAATTCGGCCTCGAGCAGGGCCACGGGCGAGGCCTCGGGTGCGGTATAGCGAAACAAATCACCACTTTGCAGCATCAGCGAGATTTCTTCCAGAGCCTGCGGCGGAATTGGTTCTGCGTCATAAACGTTGGGTGCTTTTGACATGATTTTGGTTTTCCTGAATGTATCTTTCAGGAAAACTGTAGGTGAAAAATCCGTAGAGTTCCAGAGTTTTGATCAAAAAAACTGCGCATTACTTTTTGGTCCGGTCAGTCACTTTTCAGCTTTCGGGTTTTTTTGAAAAATGCGGCAATATCATCCGCGATTTCACCGGCATCATTGGCGATTTTTGCGTCCTCAACGGCTTTGTCCATCATGGCCTCGTCATATTTTAACGGATCACGCCGCAGCGCAACATATTGGGCAATAACCGGATTAGAAAATTCAGGGTGCGGTTGCATCGTCAGGATGCTGTCGCCGTAAACCATGGCCGCATTTTTGCAAAAATCATTGCCGGCAATCACACGGCCATCTTTGGGCACCACCATAACCTGATCCTGATGCCACGCGTTCAGCGCAACATTTCCGCGCCCCTTGAAATCATAATTTTGGCGCCCGACCGCCCAGCCGTCTTTGTATTTTTCAACCGTGCCACCCAAGGCCTGCGCAATCAGCTGGTGGCCAAAACAGATACCAACGGTCGGGATTTTTTCGCCATATGCCTTGCGCACAAAATCCTGAAGCGGCGCGATGAAATCATGGGCCTCATAAACCCCGTGGGGCGAGCCGGAAAGCAGCCAGCCATCGGCCGCATGCACATCGGTCGGAAAATCCATTTCGACCACATAATAGGTTTCAAATTCAAAGCCGTTACCCGCCAGCAAGGTTTCAAACCACTTGCCATAATCACCGTGGATTTTGGCGACTTCGGGGATGGCGTGGCCGCAGATCAGTAATCCGATTTTCATGTTTCACCGTTGATTGTTTGCACTTGTTGCTAGCGAAGCAAACCGGATCGGGCAAGCCTCAAATCAGACTACCCAAAGCCAGATTTCAGTTTTGCGCTGGCGCAGCTTAACGGATAATTTGCGGTCTTATCCGAATTTTGCGGCGCTTTTGCTGCGGTAAATGCCGGTTCAGACGTTTGTTAACCTGACCGTATGCCGCGATCACCAGCAGCGTCAAAATAATAAAATA
>CAYYXZ010000005.1:0-18844 GCA_964475715.1 uncultured Marinosulfonomonas sp.
CTAAATCTGGGCGTGGTTTGGCATATTCTACCAGCTAGGCTTGCCCAATCCCCCTTTGGCACGGTAAGTAGGGCGGTGAAGCGAAAATAAATCCTTTGGGGGAATGTCATGCGCCGAGTTGTTGTTACGGGTCTGGGAATGATCACGCCGCTGGCCTGCGGGGTCGAGCAAACCTGGAAACGCATTTTGGCGGGGCAATCGGGGGCAGGCACAATAACGCGCTTTGATGCGGGCCATTTGCAAACCGGTTATGCCTGTGAAATTCCGTTGGGTGATGGGCGCGATGGCACGTTTAACGCCGATGACACGATGGCCGCCAAAGACCGGCGCAAGGTGGATGATTTTATTTTATACGCCATGGCCGCGGCCGATCAGGCGGTGGCGGATTCCGGCTGGGTGCCTAAAGAAGGCGAGCAGCAGTTTCGCACCGGTGTGATGATCGGCTCGGGGATTGGTGGTTTGCAGAGTATTGCGCAAACGGCCGTGACATTGAAAGACCGCGGACCGAGCCGGGTGTCGCCGTTTTTTATTCCCGGTGCGCTGTCCAATCTGGCCTCGGGTCAGGTTTCGATCCGTTACGGTTTTAAGGGGCCAAACCACGCCGTTGTGACGGCCTGTTCCACCGGTGCGCACGCGATTGGCGATGCCGCGCGTTTGATTATGCTGGATGATGCCGATGTGATGCTGGCCGGCGGGGCCGAGTCTCCGATTTGCGAAATTGGCATTGCCGGTTTTAACGCCTGCAAAGCGCTGTCAACCAAGCGCAGCGATGATCCAAAATCGGCCAGCCGCCCCTATGATGATGATCGCGACGGTTTTGTGATGGGCGAAGGTGCCGGTGTGGTAGTTTTGGAAGAATACGAGCATGCCAAGGCCCGTGGTGCCACGATTTACGCCGAGATTTTGGGCTATGGTTTGTCGGGCGATGCCTATCACATCACGGCGCCTTCACCGGATGGCGATGGCGGTTATCGTTCGATGCAGGCGGCAATAAAACGGGCCAAAATCCAGCCCGCCGAGATAGACTATATCAACGCGCATGGCACATCTACCATGGCCGACACGATCGAGCTGGCTGCGGTCGAGCGTTTGCTTGGCGAGGCGGTTAGCGGTGTGACCATGTCATCGACCAAATCGGCGATTGGGCATTTGTTGGGCGCGGCCGGTGCGGTCGAGGCGATTTTTTGTATTTTGGCCATTCGTGACCAGATTGCGCCGCCAACGCTTAATCTTGACAGCCCACCTGAGGGCACCCGGCTGGATCTGGCCCCAAAACAGGCGGTGAAGCGGCAAATAAATATTGCGCTGTCCAACTCCTTTGGCTTTGGCGGCACCAACGCCAGCCTTGTAATGGGTAAGGTATCGAGCTGATGTGGCGTCATATTACTTCGAGCTTTTTCTCATTTATGGTGGTGGTTTTGATCGTTCTGGGCGGGCTGATTGCGCTAGCTCAAAACAAGTTCAAAGAAGCAGGGCCGTTAACGCAAGCAATTTGTTTGCAGGTGCAAAGCGGCTCAAATATGCGCAAGGTTTCCGATAATCTGGCCGAGCTTGGCGCGATTAGTTCCGGCATGGTGTTTCGGGTCGGGGCGGATTATTCCGACAAATCGCAACTGCTGAAAGCGGGCAGTTTTCTGGTGCCTCAGGGCGCCTCGATGGTAGAAATTATTGACATCATCACCCGTGGCGGGCGCAGCACTTGTGGCACCGAAATCGTTTATCGCATCGGCGTTCAGCGCATATCTATTCTGGTGCGCGAGCTGGATCCGGCAACCAATAAATACGTTGAAACGGTTACTTTTGATCCGGCGCAGGAAGCCGTGCCAGCCGAATACACCCAAACCCGTCAAGAGGCCGATGTGCGCCTGCGTCTTGCGCTGGCCGAAGGTGTGACCAGCTGGCAGGTTGTCGAGGCGTTAAAAGCGGTGGATTTTTTAACGGGCGATGTCGAGCAAGTGCCGCCCGAGGGCAGTTTGGCACCCGACAGCTACGAGGTGCGCCCCGGTGATAGCCGCGCCTCGGTTCTGGAGCGGATGCAGGCCGCGCAGGTTAAAATATTGCAGGATGCGTGGGATGCACGGGTTGACGGGTTGCCGCTTGCCAGTAAGGAAGAAGCGCTGATTTTGGCCTCGATTATTGAAAAGGAAACCAGCGTTGCCTATGAGCGCAGGAAGGTGGCCAGTGTGTTTATCAACCGCTTGAATAAAGGCATGCGCCTGCAAACCGACCCGACAGTGATTTACGGTATCACCAAAGGGCGGGGGGTTTTGGGCCGTGGTCTGCGCCGCAGCGAATTGCGCGCCAAGACCGATTTCAACACCTACCAGATTGCCGGTCTGCCGCCCGGTCCAATCGCCAATCCGGGCCGCGCCTCAATCAAGGCTGCGCTGGATCCTGACAGCACGGATTATATTTTCTTTGTGGCCGATGGCACCGGCGGGCATGCTTTTTCCAGGACCTATAAAGAGCATAACGTCAATGTAGCCAAATGGCGGATCATCGAGGCAGAGCGCAAGAAAAACTAAGCTAAGTGGCTGTGCTGTAAAGGTTTTGTTAACCATACCGTTCGCGGGGTGCGCTGCAACTTGGGCGAATGTTCTTGACTTTGCGAACGCTCCAACGTATACATTGTTGCAAGCTAGAAGAAGTGGGCAAGCAGTCGGGTGAGAACCTTGGCTGCTTTTTCATTTTTCTTGTGCGGATCTAGAGTAATTTGAATCAGAGGGCGCCTTGGGGCGGGCAATTTCTGGTGCTCATTTGTTTTGCCAATATAAAACGCTATAGGCATGAGAGGCAAATTCAGACCACATGACAATAATCACACCCGTAGGGGCAGGCGGCGGTCCGGAAGAAATACTTCTGGTCGCCGAGAAACATTTCGACCGGATGTTACGTCGGGCCGAAGAAGTAATCACATCGCTTGAAGCAGAAGATACCGGCGCCATCAAAGAGGCCGGGCAAAGGATTCGTGATTTGAGCAAAGCGGTGCAAACGGCACTGGATGAAAGGGTAAAGCTTGAAAAGTTGCGCAAACAAAGAGCAGGGATCGTGCACGAATACGCGCTCGATTTCGACGCGGCACGCGATGAGATCGGGCGCAGAATGGCTCGCTTGCGCGCCGTCGCAGATTCAGGAACAGTTTCTGAATGATCTGGGCGAGAACGAACTGCTATCGCTGCCGTATCTATTCGATTTTTGGGCTTTTGAGCATCAATTGCCACCAAAGGGCGACTGGCGCAGCTGGGTAATTATGGGCGGTCGCGGGGCCGGTAAAACCCGCGCCGGTGCCGAATGGGTGCGCCGCGAGGTCGAGGGATCGCGCCCCAAAGATATTGGGCGCTCAAGGCGGGTGGCTTTGGTGGGCGAAACCATTGAGCAGGTCCGCGAGGTGATGGTGTTTGGTGAAAGCGGCATTTTGGCCTGCTCGCCACCGGATCGTCGGCCTGAGTGGCAGGCCACGCGCAAGCGGCTGGTTTGGCCAAACGGGGCGGTGGCGCAGGTGTTTTCGGCGCATGATCCCGAAAGTTTGCGCGGACCACAGTTTGACGCGGCTTGGGTGGATGAGCTGGCCAAATGGAAAAAGGGCGAAGAGGCTTGGGATATGTTGCAGTTTGGCTTGCGACTTGGCGATAGCCCGCGCCAATGCGTGACGACAACGCCGAAAAATGTGCCGGTTCTGAAAAATCTTTTGGCCAATTCGACCACCGTCGTAACCCACGCGCCAACCGAGGCAAACCGGGCCTATCTGGCGTCGTCATTTTTGGACGAGGTTCGAGCGCGTTATGCCGGCACGCGGCTAGGGCGTCAGGAATTGGACGGGGTGCTGCTTGAGGATGCCGAGGGCGCGCTTTGGACTTCGGCGATGATCGAGGGTTTGCGCCTTGAGGATGCGGGCGAAATCAGCCGCATTGTGGTGGCGATTGATCCGCCGGTCACCGGGCACAAAGGCTCGGATGAATGCGGCATTGTGGTGGTCGGGGCCAATTGCGAGGGTGCGCCTGCAAATTGGCGGGCGGTGGTGTTGAAGGATGCCACGGTAAGCGCTGCCAGCCCGTCAAAATGGGCGCGGGCGGCTTTGGCAATGATGGATGAATACGGCGCTGAAAGGCTGGTTGCTGAGGTAAACCAGGGCGGTGACATGGTAGAATCCGTGATCCGCCAGATTGATCCTCTGGTGCCATTTCGCGCTGTTCGTGCGTCTAAGGGCAAGATTGCCCGCGCCGAACCTGTGGCGGCTTTGTATGAGCAGGGGCGGGTAAGACATTTGCGCGGGCTTGGTAATTTGGAAGATCAAATGTGCCTGATGACGACGCGCGGATTTGAGGGCAAGGGCAGCCCGGACCGGGTCGATGCGCTGGTTTGGGCCTTGCATGAATTGATGATCGAGCCGGCTGCAAAATGGCGCAGACCGCGGGTTCGGGGTTTATAGCTTCTTCTTTTTGTAAATACCTCCGCCGGAGGCATCAAAGTTCTTTTGGTCAAACCAAGACTTTTATGCGCTCCGCGCGGAGGTATTTTAGAAAAGAAGAAGGGGCAGGCGGCGCCTGTTTGAAAACAATTGGTGAAAAGACGAGGAGCTATATCTATGGCGTTTAATTTCTTTCGAAAGGGTGCCGCTGTGCCCGAGCAGAAGGCCTCGGCGGCGGGGCCTGTGGTGGCGTATCACGGGGCCGGGCGTGTGGCCTGGAGCCCGCGTGATGTGGTTTCTTTAACAAAGACGGGTTTTTTGGGCAATCCGGTCGGGTTTCGCTGTGTGAAGCTGGTGGCCGAGGCCGCGGCGGCTCTGCCTTTGGTGTTGCAGGATCAGGAGCGCCGGTATGACGAGCATCCGTTGCTGGCGCTTATTCAAAACCCCAATGGATCGCAAGGTCGCGCCGAGTTGTTTGAGGCACTTTACGGGCAGTTGTTGCTGACGGGCAATGCGTATCTCGAGGCGGTTTCGAATGATTTAGGCAACCCTGTCGAGCTGCATGTTTTGCGCAGTGACCGCATGAATGTAGTGCCCGGTGCCGATGGTTGGCCGATTGCCTATGAATATGCCGTTGGCGGCAAAAAGCACCGGTTTGACATGACCGGAGAGGTTCAGCCGATCTGCCACATCAAGACCTTTTCGCCCCAAGATGACCATTACGGGTTTTCACCGATGCAGGCCGCGGCCAGTGCGGTGGATGTGCATAATTCGGCCTCGCGCTGGTCCAAGGGTTTGCTGGATAATGCCGCGCGGCCATCGGGGGCGATTATTTATCGCGGATCAGACGGCCAAGCCAGTTTGACGGCCGATCAGTATGATCGTTTGGTCGATGAAATGGCCAGCCAGCATCAAGGTGCTGCCAATGCCGGGCGGCCAATGTTGCTGGAGGGCGGGCTGGATTGGAAGCCGATGGGTTTCTCGCCATCCGACATGGAATTTCAGAAAACCAAGGAAGCTGCGGCGCGTGAAATTGCCATTGCTTTCGGGGTTCCGCCGATGCTGTTGGGTATTCCCGGCGATGCGGCCTATGCCAATTATCAAGAGGCAAACCGTGCCTTTTACCGTTTGACGGTGTTGCCGCTGGCCACGCGTGTTGCGGCCTCGGTTTCGCAGTGGCTGAGGCGTTTTGACGGTGAAGTGGCCGAATTAAAGCCCGATCTGGATCAGGTTTCGGCCCTGTCGGGTGAGCGTGACAACCAGTGGAAGCGGGTGAGTAATGCCGCATTTTTAAGCGATGCGGAAAAGCGCAGCCTGTTGGGTTTGCCAAAATTATCGGAGGATGAATGACAGATGATCGAGCGCAAACCGGCGGATCGCGGTATCTTTATGACAGTTTTGATGCCGCCAACGCGCGCATCGAGGCCAACGAGAAGGTCAGCAAATTGCAATTCGAGGCGCTTGCGGATCGTTTGGGCCGCATCGAGGCCATGATTGAGCGGCTGGAGCGCCGTTTGTGGCTGGCGGTTTACGGCGTGGTTGGCGTGGTGCTGGCCCAAGGCGTTTTATCGCTGATTGACGCGGCCTCTAAATAGGGAAAACAACATGATTTCAATGGATTACGAGACCGGCTTAGAGCGCAAGTTCTGCCGGGTCGATAGTGGTGTGTCTGTCACGGACGGCAGCTGCATCGAAGGTTACGCCAGTTATTTTGGCAAATGCGACAAGGGTGGCGATGTGGTCGAGCCGGGTGCTTATGGCGCGTCTTTGGCCAATCTGGCCAAGCTGGGGCGGCGGGTAAAAATGCTGTGGCAGCATGACCCCGCCCAGCCGATCGGCATTTGGGACGAGGTGATTGAAGACAGCAAAGGCCTTTATGTCAAGGGCCGTCTGCTGTTGGATGTGGTTAAGGGGCGCGAGGCTGCCGCCTTGATCGAGGCCGGCGCGATTGACGGCTTGTCGATCGGATATCGCACCAAAAAGGCACATAAGAATGGCAAGGGCCAGCGGCTCTTGGCGGAACTGGAACTTTGGGAGGTGTCTTTGGTCACTTTCCCGATGTTGCCGGAAGCGCGGGTTGGGGCAAAGGGTGAAAACCCGGATGCGGCTGATCTGCGTGACTTGGCGGGCGTGATTAATGACGCCCGCCGTATGCTGGCCCGCAACTGAGCCAGCGATCTAACCTCAACTACGATTGGGAACAATATGAGCAAAACCGACCGCAAGGACGGGGGCGTTGGCCATGGGCTGACGGATCTGTCTCCGGCTGCCGAGGTGAAGACCGCGATGGCCGGTTTCGTGAATGATCTGAATGACTTTCAGGACAAACTTAATTCTAAATTGCAACAACAAGAAGAGCGAATTACCATGCATGAGCGCAAAACAATGACACATTCCCGCCCCGCACTTTCCACAACCGCCGAAACCGGCGCACCGCACCAGAAAGCCTTTAATGCTTATCTGCGTTCGGGCGATGATGACGGCTTGCGCGGCATTCAGCTGGAAGGCAAGGCGATGTCCACGGCCGTTTCTGCCGATGGCGGTTATCTGGTCGATCCCCAAACCGCCGAGACCATCCAGTCTGTGCTGAATTCAACCGCATCTTTGCGTTCAATCGCAAATGTGGTGAATGTCGAGGCCACGTCTTATGATGTGTTGATTGATCACACCGATGTTGGCGCGGGCTGGGCCGATGAAACCACGGCAACAGCCGAATCCGGCACTCCAAATATTGACCGCATTTCCATCGCGCTGCACGAGCTTTCGGCCCTGCCAAAAGCCAGCCAGCGCCTGTTGGATGACAGCGCATTTGACATCGAAAGCTGGCTGGCGGGCCGGATTGCCGATAAATTCTCGCGCGCCGAGGCTGCGGCCTTTGTTTCGGGCAACGGCATTGATAAACCAACCGGTTTTCTGACCCGCCCGTCGGTGGCTGACGCGACCTGGACCTGGGGAAATCTGGGCTATATCGCCACGGGCACAGCCGGTGATTTTAGCGCCGTAAACCCGGCGGATTCGATTATTGATCTGGTTTATGCCTTGGGCGCACGTTACCGCGCCGGTGCGACATTCATCATGAATTCCAAAACCGCCGGTGCCGTTCGCAAAATGAAAGACGCCGATGGCCGGTTCCTGTGGTCCGATGGTCTGGCCGCGGCCGAGCCTGCCCGTTTGATGGGTTATCCGGTGCTGATTGCCGAAGATATGCCTGACATCGGACTGGATGCCAGCGCGATTGCCTTTGGTGATTTTGCCGCCGGCTACACCATTGCCGAGCGCCCTGATCTGCGGGTTCTGCGTGATCCGTTTAGCGCCAAACCGCATGTGCTGTTTTATGCCACCAAACGTGTTGGCGGCGATGTCAGCGACTTTGCCGCGATCAAATTGCTGAGATTCTCGGTGGCCTAAAAGCTGCCTTGATAGGTCGGTCCCGTTTCAGGCGGGGCTGGCCGAAACTGGGCGCGCGTCAGCTTGTTCGTGTTGTCTAGCTGCTCCCCTCCGTTTCGAGCAATACGGATGGCGCGCGCCCGCCCCGAGGCGGATAAAACACAAATTTTCGGAGATATTCCATGATGTTAGTTGAGCAGACCACAGTGCCAGCATTGGCGCTGCCGATTTCTGAATTCAAAGACCACTTGCGCATGGGCACGGGGTTTGCCAATGACGCGTTGCAAGATAGCGTGCTGGAAAGTTATCTGCGCAGCGCAATGGCCGCGATCGAGGCGCGCACCGGTAAAATATTGATCGCGCGCGAATTTATGTGGTCGCTCACCGCTTGGCGCGCCCTGCACGAGCAGGCGTTTCCGGTGGCCCCCGTCAGCTTGATCAGCGCCTTTCGGATGCTGGATCGCGGTGGTGTTGTGACGCTGATTGATGCCGGGCGTTATGCTTTACAAAAAGACGATCATCGCCCGCGCCTGATGGCCACCGGGGGCTGTTTGCCGACCATTCCGATCGGTGGCAGCGCCGAGGTGATTTTTCAGGCCGGATTTGGTGCTGTTTGGGGCGATTTGCCGGCCGATATTGCCCATGCCGCGCTGATGCTGGCCGCGCATTTCTATGAAAACCGTGATGTGGCCGGATCGGGTGATGCGGTGATGCCTTATGGTGTGACCAGCCTGATCGAGCGTTATCGCACCGTGCGGATTTTGGGTGGGGTAACGTCATGACGGCGCCGTTACTTAACCGAAGGCTGGTGCTGGAAGATGCGGTGCAAACGGCCGATGGGTCGGGTGGTTTTAGTGAAAACTGGGTGGCTTTGGGGGTTTTGTGGGGCGAGGTGATCGCGGGTTCGGGGCGCGAAATTGCCGGTGAATTTGTCACGGTTTCCCGCGTGCCTTACCGGATCACGGTGCGGGGCGCGCCGGTTGGCGAGCAATCTCGCCCCAAACCCGATCAGCGGTTTCGCGATGGCAGCCGTCTGTTTTTAATCAAGGCGGTGACCGAGCGTGACCAAAAAGCGCATTATCTGACCTGTTTTGCAATCGAGGAGGTGGCGTCATGAGTTACGGGGTTTCTGCGGCTTTGCAATCGGCGATTTATTCGCATTTGCAGGCCGATGTCGCGCTAACCGCGTTGGTTGGCTCGGCGATTTATGACAACGCACCTTCGGGCAGTTTGCCGGATACTTACGTCAGTTTAGGCCCCGAAGATGTGCGCGACAGATCCGATAAAACCGGATTTGGCGCGCTGCATTTGATCACCATCAGCGTGATCAGCGAGGCGGCCGGATTTAACACCGCCAAGCTGGTTGGGGCTGCGGTGAGCGATGCTTTGCAAGGGGCCACGCTGATCCTGACGCGCGGTGTGCTTTGTTATCTCAACTTTGACCGGGCCACGGCGCGCCGGGTTGGAACCGGCGAAACCCGCCGGATCGATTTGCGTTTTTCGGCGCGGGTTGACGACAGCTAATCGCATCTTGCGATACCTAAACTGGATAATTTTCTTAAAATTGGAGTGAATGCTATGAGTGCCCAAAACGGCAAGGATCTTTTGATTAAACTGGACATGACCGGTGGCGGTCTGTTTGAAACCATTGTGGGCCTGCGGGCCACGCGGATTAGTTTTAACGCCGAGGCGGTCGATGTGACCAGCCTGGAAAGTGCCGGGGGTTGGCGTGAATTGCTGGGCGGTGCCGGGGTGAAATCGGCGGCGATTTCGGGGTCGGGTGTTTTTAAGGATGCCGGCACCGACGAGCGCGCGCGCCAGATTTTCTTTGACGGTGTAACCCCCGACTTTCAAGTGATTATTCCGCATTTCGGTATTATCGAGGGCGCGTTTCAGATGACCTCGATTGAATATTCCGGCAGCCATAATGGCGAGGCTACATATGAGCTGAGCATGGCCTCGGCGGGTGCGTTGACCTTTACGGCAACCACCTGATGGTGAATGCGTGGAGGGGCGAGGTGGGCTTGAGCCTTGATGGGGTTCAGCACAGCTGCAAGTTGACGCTGGGGGCGTTGGCCGAGTTGGAGGCGGCGCTGGAAACCGGCACGCTTGTGGGGTTGGTCGAGCGTTTCGAGAGCGGCAATTTCAGCACCCGCGATGTGCTGGCGTTAATCGTGGCCGGATTGCGCGGCGGCGGCTGGCAGGGCAGCGCCAAGGATTTGCTGTCGGTCGAGATTGCCGGCGGCCCTGTCGAGGCGGCGCGGGTGGCGGCGCAATTATTGGCGCGCGCTTTTGCACTGCCGGATGTGGTGTCGGATGTGGCTGAGTGATGGGTGGTTTCGAGTGGCCTGCCCTGATGCGGGCGGGCATGCGCGGGCTGGGTTTGGCCCCGGATCAGTTTTGGCAGCTGACGCCGGCGGAATTGTTGTTGATGCTGGGCGAAGGCGCGCAGGATGCACCGATGGGGCGCGCGCGGCTGGAAGAATTGGCCAAGGCTTATCCCGATAAATTGGAGAATAAAACATGACAAAAGATGTGGACGGGCTGGACGAATTTGACGATCAGGTGGCGGCGCTTGAAACCACGATGGGCGGTGCGGCGGCGATGGCGGCGGCCTTTGATGGCGAATTGGGCAAAATGCGCGACAGTTTGACAACGACAAACCGCGAGGTGAATGTTTTGTCCAAGGGCATCAGCAGCGGTTTGAAATCGGCCTTTGACGGGTTGGTTTTCGATGGTTTGAAGCTGTCGGATGCGTTGCAAAAAGTCGCGGATTCGATGATCAAGGCCACCTATAATGCCGCGATCACGCCTGTAACCAAGCATTTTGGCGGCCTGTTGGCCAACAGCATCAGCGGGGCTTTTGGCGGCGGATCGTTATTTGCCAATGGCGGCAGTTTTTCGCAAGGGCGCGTGATGCCCTTTGCCAAGGGCGGCATTATCAGCGGGCCGACCACATTTCCGATGCGCGGTGGCACCGGTTTGATGGGCGAGGCCGGGCCCGAAGCCATCATGCCTCTGACGCGCGGTGCAAACGGGCGTTTGGGCGTTGAAATGAGCGGCGGCGGGCGCGCCGTTAACATCACCATGAATATCAGCACCCCGGATGTCGAGGGCTTTAAGCGCTCGCAGGGGCAGATTGCAGCACAGGTTTCACGCGCGTTGGGGCGTGGGCAACGTAACCGTTAGGAGGGCAGCAGATGGGTTTTCACGAGGTAAGATTTCCGGCCAGTTTGAGTTTTGGCTCGGTTGGTGGGCCAGAGCGGCGCACCGAGGTTGTGACTTTGGCCAATGGTTTTGAGGAGCGCAACACGCCATGGGCCCATTCAAGGCGGCGTTATGATGCCGGTTTGGGGATGCGCTCATTGGATGATGTTGCGTTGCTGATTGCGTTTTTCGAGGCGCGTCAGGGTCAGTTATACGGGTTTCGTTGGAAGGATTGGTCGGATTACAAATCGGGCAAGCCCTCGGTGGAGCCGAACTTTGGGGATCAGGTGATTGCAATCGGCGATGGTTTGACGGCGATTTGGCCTTTGAGCAAAACTTACAGCTCGGGCGGGGCATCTTATGTGCGCCCGATTACCAAGCCGGTTGCCGGCTCGGTCAGCATTGGCATTCAGGGTGATTTGCAGCAGGAAAGCGTTAATTTTCAGGTGGATACCGACACCGGCATGATCACGTTTGACCATCCGCCCGACGAGGGGGTCGAGGTGACGGCAGGTTATGAATTTGATGTGCCTGTGCGGTTTGACACGGATCGGGTGCAGACTTCGGTTGCCAGTTTTCAGGCCGGTGATGCGCCCAATGTGCCAGTGGTCGAGGTGCGGATCTGATGGGATTAAGTGCAGAATTTCAGGCGCATTTGCGCGAGGGCATCACCACGGTTTGCCGCTGCTGGAGCGTGGTGCGCCGTGACGGGGTTTCTTACGGCTTTACTGATCACGACGGTTTGCTGGAATTTGAGGGCATGGCGTTTAAGGCCGACACCGGCATGAGCGCGCGGGCCTTGCAGCAAACCAGTGGCTTGGCGGTGGACAACAGCGAGGCTTTGGGCGCGTTGTCCGATAGCGCTATCACCGAGGTCGATATTGCGGCGGGGCGTTTTGATGGTGCCGAGGTCAAGGCCTGGCTGGTGAACTGGGCCGATCTTAGCCAGCGCGTTTTGCAATTTCGTGGCACGATTGGCGAATTGCAGCGCAGTGGCGGTGCGTTTCAGGCCGAATTGCGCGGATTGACCGATGCGTTAAATCAGCCGCAAGGGCGGGTTTATCAGCGTCAGGATACTTCGGTTTTAGAGGATGGCAGTTACGGTTTTGATCTGGACATTCCGGGGTATCGGGCCGAATTGGCGGTCGAGCAGGTCAGGGATGCGCGGATTTTTCATTTTGCCGATTTGGCCGGTTTTGATCTACGCTGGTTCGAGCGGGGCAAATTTGAGGTTCTAAGCGGTGCGGCGCAAGGTTTGGTTGGCTCGGTTAAAAATGACCGTTTGTCGGATGCGGGGCGCGAAATCGAGCTGTGGGAAAGCATTCGTGCGCCCATTCAAACCGGCGATCTGGTGCGGATTTCTGCGGGGTATGATTTGCGCCCGCAAACCAGCCGTTTGAAATTTCATAATCTCGTCAATTTCCGTGGTTTTCCGCATATTCCGGGCGAAGACTGGCTGATGTCTCACCCAAGACGCAGCGGCGTTAACAACGGCGGTAGCCTGTTTTGAGTGCGGATCAGGTGGCGGATTTGGCGCGCGGCTGGATTGGCACGCCGTATCGGCATCAGGCATCAAGCAAGGGGGCGGGGGCCGATTGTCTGGGCCTTTTGCGCGGGATTTGGCGCGAGATTTATGGCGACGAGCCTGAGACCGTGCCGGCCTATACGCCCGATTGGTCCGAACCTCAGGGCGAGGAGCGGCTTTGGCGGGCGGCCTTGCGCCATTTAGAGGTGCAGCACGGCAAAGAAAGCGGTGATTTGCTGCTGTTTCGGATGCGCGCCGGCGGGGTGGCCAAGCATCTGGGCATTGCAGGACACACCGGAAAAACACCAACATTTATTCATGCCTATACGGGGCACGGGGTGGTTGAAAGCCCCTTAAGTACCCCGTGGCAGCGCCGGATTGTGGCGCGATTTCGTTTTCCTTAAAGGAGGTCTCGATGGCGACCATTGTTTTATCTTCGATCGGATTTGCGGCCGGTGCTTCGGTTGGTGGATCGGTTTTGGGCCTGTCCAGCGCGATTATTGGCCGCGCGGTCGGGGCCACTTTGGGCCGGGTTCTGGATCAGCGCATCATGGGGGCTGGATCGGCGGCGGTGGAAACCGGCAGGGTGGACCGGTTTCGTTTGATGGGGGCATCCGAGGGCACGCCGGTGGCGCAGGTTTACGGGCGTATGCGGGTGGGTGGCCAAGTGATCTGGGCCTCGCAATTTGAAGAAAGTGCCGCCACGTCCGGCGGTGGCAAAGGTGCGCCATCCAAACCGAAAACTACGGCCTATAGTTACAGTGTTTCGGTGGCGATTGCGCTGTGTGAAGGCGTGATTTCGCGGGTTGGCAGGGTTTGGGCCGACGGGGTGGAAATTGCCCGTGATGATCTGAATATGCGGGTTTACCCGGGTTCTGAGGATCAGTTGGTTGACCCCAAAATCGAGGCCGTTGAAGGGGCTGGCATGGCGCCTGCGTATCGCGGCATTGCCTATGTGGTGCTTGAGGATTTGGCGCTTGGCCAATTTGGCAACCGGATACCGCAATTTACCTTTGAGGTGATGCGCCCGGCTCAGGATCCGGCCGAGGGCGATATGGCCCAGGCGGTGCAGGCGGTTGCTTTGATCCCGGGCACGGGGGAATATTCGCTGGCCACAACGCCGGTGCATTACACATCCGGTTTTGGCGTGAACCGCACTGCAAATATGAACACGCCTTCGGGCAAAACCGATTTTGTCACTTCGATCGAGGCGCTGGAAGAGGAGCTGCCAAATTGCGGATCGGTTGTGTTGGTGGTTTCGTGGTTTGGCGATGATTTGCGTTGTGGCGAGTGCGACATTCAGCCAAAGGTTGAGCAAAACAGCGATGACGGTCAAGGCATGCCGTGGAGCGTTTCGGGTGTTAGCCGTGCGGCGGCGGCGCAAATTGCGCAGATTGACGGGCGTTCGGTTTATGGGGGTGCGACGGCCGATAGTGCGGTGATTGAATCGATCCAGCACTTGAATGCGGTCGGGCAAGATGTGGTGTTTTATCCCTTTATTTTGATGGAGCAGCTGGAGGGCAACGACAAAATAAACCCCTATACCGGCGAGGTGGGCCAGCCTGCTTTGCCGTGGCGCGGGCGCATTACGACGTCACTTGCGCCGGGGGTGGCGGGCTCGGTTGCTGGCACGGCGGCAGCGGCGGCCGAGGTGGATGCATTTTTCGGCAATGCGGCTGTGGCGGATTTTACCCCCACCGCAAATGGCGTTTCTTATAGCGGTCCGGCCGAGTGGTCGTTTCGCCGCTTTATTTTGCATTACGCCCATCTTTGTGCGGCCGCGGGCGGGGTTAAGGCATTTTTGATCGGCACGGAAATGCGCGGATTAACGCAGATCAGGGGGGCAGGCAGCAGTTTTCCAGCCGTTGAGGCGTTGCGCCGTCTGGCGGCTGATGTGCGTATAATTTTAGGGCCCGAAACCAAAATTTCCTATGCCGCGGACTGGAGCGAATATTTCGGCTATCAGCCTCAGGATGGCAGCGGGGACCGTTTGTTTCATCTGGATGCGCTTTGGGCTGACAGCAACATCGATTTTATCGGTATCGACAATTATATGCCGCTGTCGGATTGGCGCGAGGGATATGACCATCTGGATGCGGATGCGGGCTCGATTTACAATCTGGATTATCTGAAATCCAATATTATGGGCGGTGAGGGTTATGATTGGTATTACCATTCCGACGAGGCCCGCGCGGCGCAAATCCGCACGGAAATTACCGATGGTCAGCATGGCGAGCCATGGATTTACCGTTATAAAGACATAAAAAACTGGTGGCTGAACAGCCATCATGAACGCATTGGCGGGGTGCGCCAAACCAGGCCAACCGCTTGGGAGGCCGGATCAAAGCCGATCTGGTTTACCGAACTGGGCTGTGCGGCAATAGACAAAGGCACCAATCAGCCGAATAAATTTATCGATCCCAAATCATCGGAATCCAGCCTGCCGCACCATTCAAACGGCCGGCGAGATGATTTGATTCAGGCGCAATATCTGCGTGCTATGCATCAGTTTTGGGCCAATCCGCAGAACAATCCGGTTTGGGAAGACAACGGCGTGCAAATGCTGGATATGTCGCGCGCCCATGTTTGGGCCTGGGATGCGCGCCCCTATCCGCATTTCCCCGGTCAGCTGGATTTATGGAGCGATGGTGGAAATTACGCCCGTGGTCACTGGATAAACGGGCGCACGGCGGCGCGCAGTTTGGCCTCGGTGGTGGCTGAAATTTGCACGCGTTCCGGTGTTAAACATTATGATGTTTCGCAGCTGTTTGG
This sequence comes from uncultured Marinosulfonomonas sp., assembly GCA_964475715.1. GTDB lineage: Bacteria > Pseudomonadota > Alphaproteobacteria > Rhodobacterales > Rhodobacteraceae > Profundibacter. The sequence continues at coordinate 15,300 of CAYYXZ010000005.1, forward strand.
CTATGTTCGCGGCTATACGGTGGATGGAATTGACGGGGCGCGCGCCGCTTTGCAGCCGTTGATGCTGGCCTATGGTTTTGATGCGGTCGAGCGCGAAGGCATGTTGATTTTCAAAAACCGCGACGGGCGCGAAACGGCAACGGTTGCGGCTGAAAAACTGGCTGTGGTGGCCGAGGCGGATGGTTTGATCGAGACATTTCGCGCACCTGTGGCCGAAATTGCCGGGCGGATCCGGTTGAATTATGTTGACGCATCCGGTGATTTCGAACTTCGGGCAAGCGAGGCGATTTTTCCCGATGAGGCGACGTATTCGGTGTCACAATCCGAGCTGCCAATTTCACTGACAGCCGCCGAGGGGCGCGCGATTGTCGAGCGCTGGTTGGCAGAATCGCGGATTGCGCGTGATGGTGCAAAATTTGCTTTGCCGCTGTCGGAGTTGGCGCTTGGGGCGGGGGATGTGGTTCGGCTTCCAAGCGAAGATGGTGATGCGCTTTACCGGCTGGATAATGTCGAGCAATCGGGTGCGCAACTGATCGAGGCGGTGCGGGTGGAGGAGGGCGTTTATCAGCCCGGTGACGCGATCGAGGAAGATGCGTTTATGCGCAGCTTTACGCCGGCTGTTCCGACGTATCCGTTGTTTTTAGATCTGCCATTGTTGCGCGGTGACGAGGTTGCGCACGCGCCCCATTTGGCCGTGACCGCAACACCGTGGCCCGGAACGGTTGCGCTTTACAGCGCGTCCACGGATCAGGGTTACAGCTTGAACCGGTTGATCGAGAGATCATCCATTATTGGCGAAACCCTGACGCCGATGTTTGCTGCAAGGTCCGGCCTAAAAGACCGTGGGCCTGCTTTGCGGGTCAAGGTTTATGGCGGTGCCTTGTCGGCCGCTCCGTGGCAAGATGTGTTGAATGGTGCCAATCTGGCCGCGATCGGCGATGGATCATCCGATAATTGGGAGCTGTTGCAGTTTGCCGGTGCCACGTTGGTGGCTGAAGATACTTATGATTTGACGTTGCGGTTGCGCGGTCAGGCCGGATCAGACGGAATTATGCCGGAGAATTGGCCAGTGGGCAGCCGGTTTGTGTTGTTAAACGGGGTGCCCGAGCAGATTGATCTGGCCAGCAGCGAGCGGGGTTTGTCGCGTCATTACCGGATTGGACCTGCGGCGCGTGGCTATGATGATCCGTCTTTTGTGCATCAACAACACGCATTTCAGGGCATCGGATTGCGGCCTCTTTCGCCGTGTCATTTGCGCATTTCGGGCAATCCGGGGGCGGATATTGACATCAGCTGGATCCGGCGCACGCGAATTGATGGCGACAGTTGGCAATCTGCCGAGGTGCCGATGGGCGAGGCCGGTGAAAGCTATTTGTTGCGTATTATGGATGGGGTGGCTGTGCTGCGCGAGGTAACTCTGACATCGCCTCAATGGACATATTCGGTAGCAGATCAGGCGAGTGATGCGGTGACGGCTCCGTTTCAGATTGCGGTTGCGCAGATTTCCAACAGCTTTGGGCCGGGGGTGTTTGAAACCATCGAGGTCACATAGGCCATGCGCCCGGTTTTACATGCCGATATGGTGGCTGCCGCGCGGGTTTTGCTGGCTTTGCCCGCCGGTAATCGCCGCGAAAAAATGCGCGAAATGCTTGAGCAGGCCGCTGTGGCCGATCTTTATCGAAAGCGTTTGAAACGGGGGCATCCGCTTTGGGGGAACGGGTGTTTGATGGCCGTGGCCTCAAGGCATAAAATGTTGCCCGAGCCGTTTTTGGATGATCTGCAATATTGCCGTTGTCTGATTGATGTTTTTCAGGTTTTACTGGATTGGCGCTGTGAACGTGCGGCGTTAAACCGGCCGTGCAAAAAGCGCAGACAGAAGTGATCCGAAAAGGTTGCGCATATTTAAGGCCGTTATCGGGGCTTTTAACTTTGGCTGTTTGTCTGTTATAAAACAGGACAAACACCAAGGAAATGCCGATGACAAACACCCAGAGTAAAATAGCTGAAATCGATCCGGTTTGGCAGCGGATTTGCAATGAAGCCAAAGAAGTTGTTGCCAAAGAGCCGCTGTTGGGCGGGTTGGTGCATTCATCGGTGTTGCACCACCCCAGTTTAGAGCGCGCGCTGGCTTACCGGATATCGTTGAAATTGGCTTCGGGCGAAATGTCCGAGCAGATTTTGCGCGAAATTTCGGATTCTGCGTATGGTTCCGATCCCCGATTGGGTGATGCGGCCCGCGCGGATCTGATGGCGTTTGTCGAGCGTGACCCGGCATGCCAGCGCTTATTGGAGCCTTTGTTGAATTTCAAAGGGTTTCAGGCGATTCAAGCTTATCGCATCAGCCATTGGCTCTGGAATAGCGGGCGCTGCGATATGGCCTCGTTTTTCCAGATGCGGATTTCGGAGATGTTTGGAATTGATATCCATCCGGCGGCCCGCATTGGCAAAGGGTTGATGATTGATCATGGGCATTCGATGGTGATTGGCGAAACGGCGGTGATCGGTGATAATGTTTCGTTGATGCATTCGGTGACATTAGGCGGAACCGGTAATGAAGATGGCGACCGGCATCCAAAAATCGGCAATGGTGTTTTGGTCGGGGCAGGGGCCAAGGTTTTGGGCAATATCGAAATTGGGGAATGTTCACGGATTGCAGCGGGATCTGTTGTTCTGCATGATGTTCCGGCGCGCAAAACTGTGGCCGGAGTGCCGGCAAAAATTATTGGTGATTCTGGATGCGCGCAACCTTCGGTCACGATGGATCAGTCATTGGGGTAAATGACGAATTGTTCGAATTCTGTAAATACTTACGTTTCAAATTTTGGCGTCAACAGTGAAAATGTTCGATTTATGCAAGCATGGAAATTGGATTTTCCAGGTTTTCGACGATGGCATTCAACAATAAGGCACCCAGAGCGCCGTCAATAACACGGTGATCAACCGACAGCGTAACGCTCATTACCGTTGCGATAGACAGTTGGCCATTGCTGTCGACAACCGGCTTTTTCTTACCGGCGCCGACGGCCAGAATTGCACCGTGTGGCGGGTTGATTACCGCGTCAAAATTATCAATGCCGAACATGCCAAGATTGGAAATGGCAAAGCTGCCGCCCATATATTCGCTTGGGGCCAACTTACCGTTACGGGCGCGTGTTGCGAGGTCTTTCATTTCTACCGAAAGCCGGGACAGGCTTTTGGTTTCGGCATCCTTGATTACGGGTGTAAACAGCCCGTCATCCACTGCAACGGCCACGGCCACATCGGATGGTTTTAGTAAAAATAAACGCTCATTTGCCCAAACGGCGTTGGCGGCAGGGACCGATTGCAGCGCCATGGCGCAGGCTTTGATGATGAAATCATTCACCGATATTTTCAGCCCGCGCTTTTCCAGACCTTTATTGATGTGGGCGCGCCCTGACAACAACGCATCAATTTTGATATCACGCCGCAGATAAAAATGCGGGATGGTTTGTTTGGCTTCGGTCAGACGTGCAGCGATGGTTTTGCGCATTCTGTTCAGTTCAACCACCTCATATTCTCGGTCC
>CAYYXZ010000006.1:0-7283 GCA_964475715.1 uncultured Marinosulfonomonas sp.
GTCAGAAACGCAGCCAACAGCAAGGTCAACCAGACAGGCAACAGCGGTGTAATCGTCACATCGGTCGTCAAATAAGCCTGCCGCGGAGTGATGCCCAGCCAACCGCGACCCGCCGCAGCACGGCCCGCGCGCACGTTGCGAATCTCCGGAATTGCGTCCTCGATCGCAAACACCCCGCCGCGCATTTGATCAACCACGGGGCGCAATTTTTCGCCAGTTGCGATGGTCTGTTCAAATTCACGCGGCGCAGACGGGCCAAGCGCAATCACCGCTTCTTTTTTACCGTCCGTCAACCGGTAAAGACCCATTTCAGGCCCCTCGAACGCGGCCTCGTGACGGCCGGGCGAAACCTGTTTTAACGGCACCGAGATCACGCTTCCATCGGGCGTGGTGATCTGCACATCCTCCACGGTCGCAGCCAATGTGCGCCGAATGATCGTCATGCTCTGACCCCGCGCCTGCGCCAACAGCGCCTCCTCCTCAAGATCAGGTTCCTGCATCATCCAATGCGCCAGCCGGCGCAGCAGCTCCAACTGCGGCCCGCCCCCTTCAAAACCCCGATCCCAAAGCCACGATTGATCCGACGCAAGCAACGCCACGCGCCCCTCGCCAACACGGTCCAGCACCAGCAGCGGTCGCGCATCAATCCCCGTCATCACCGTGTGGCCCGATAATTTCTGCACCTCGATTTGACGCATCCAGCGGCCCCAGCCGGGGGTTTGGCTGTCACCCTTGGGGGCAAAACGCTCCAGACCTTCGGTCACCGGATGGCGCTGGCCAATTTCGGAAATCAACGGCTTAAACCCCTGCTCCAAAACCCGCGCCGTGGGTGTGACGGGTAAAATATCGGCCAGCGCGGAATGGTAAATACTGTTGGCCGAAGCAAAATCAGGCCCCGCCGCCACCATCAAAGCGCCGCCATTTTCCACATAATCGCGCACGCTCTCCAGATAATGGCCGGGCAAAATTCCGCGCCGTTTGTAGCGGTCAAAAATGATCAAATCAAAGCTGTCGATTTTTTCAACAAACAATTCGCGCACCGGAAAAGCAATCAGCGAAAGTTCGGAAACCGGCACCCCGTCTTGTTTTTCGGGGGGGCGCAAAATGGTGAAATGCACCAGATCAACCGCGCTGTCGGATTTCAGCAAATTGCGCCAAGTGCGCCCGCCCGGATGCGGCTCGCCGGAAACCAACAGCACCCGCAAGCGGTCGCGCACCCCGTTAATCTGGATCACCACCGTGTTGTTGCGATTGGTCAGCTCGCCTTGGGCGTCGGGCAAAATAAACTGAATTACATTCATGCCGCCGTGGGTCAGGGTGATCGGCAGCTCCAGATCCCTGCCAATCGGCACATCGTAGCTGCGAGCCGGCGCACCGTCGATAGAAATTTGCAGCTCAGTTCGCAAGCCCTCGCGCGCCGGAACCATGCCTTCGTCATCAATGCGCAGGGTCAGGTTGATTTCTTCATCCAGAATGGCAAAGCCGGGCGCGTTTTTAACCGTCAAGCGCCGGTCCCAATCGGTTTTATGACCCGTTAAAAATATGTGGACCGGGGCCGAAATCGACGGGGCCAGATCAACGTCATGCACTTGCCCGTCGCTTAACAACACCACCCCGGCAAGGCGTGATCTGGGGATATCAGCCAGCGCCTGCGCCACCGCGCCCATTAACAAGGTGCCGCTGTTATTTTCGGAATCGGCCAGTTTGGCAATCCGCAATTCGGTGTTTTTGCGCGCGGCAATCTGGCTGGTCAGATTTTCGATGGCCCGCAAGCTCTGCACCTCGCGGTCGCTGATTTTCTGGCTGGCACTTTCATCAACCACCAACAGCACAATGTCGCTTAAAACCTCGCGCTCCTCTTGTTGAAAGGCCGGATTTAGCAGCGCCCCCAACAGCACAAACGCCGCCAAACCGCGCAACGCCCAGCCCGCCAAACCGCGCCAGATTGCAAATATCACAAAGCCAAAAACCAGCAGCGCCAAAACCGCCAAAACCGGCCACGCGATAATCGGGGAAAACAGGATTGAGCCGCTCATCATTGCCCCAACCGTTGCAGCAGGGCGGGCACATGAACTTGATCGGATTTGTAATTTCCGGTCAGCACATGCATGATCAGATTAACCCCAAACCGGTAAGCCATTTCACGTTGGCGAACACCCCCATAACCGCGTCCGACCTGCACCAGGTGGTTGCCCTGCGCATCCACGGCCCACGCCGCCGCCCAGTCATTGCCGCCAATAATCACCGGCGTCACCCCGTCATTCAGGTTGCGAAACGGCATGCCCTCGGCTTTCTCGGCATCCGCCGGCGCGGCCTCGACCCAAACCGCGCGGCCCTGATGGCGGCCGGGAAAATCCTGCAATAAATAAAAACTGCGGGTCAAAACATGGTCATTTGGCACAGGCTCCAGCGGCGGAATATCCAGACCCAGCGCCAGTTTTTGCAATTTGCGCGCCTCGGGCGTGCTGGCGGTGCCAAACCCGGCAATATCGCCATCGCGGGTATCAAACATGATCATGCCACCACCGCGAAGATAGCGGTTTAATTTGGCATAGGCCTCTCTTGAGGGCAGCGGCTGGCTGGCAACAATCGGCCAATACAGAAAAGGAAAAAAGGACAGCTCATCGGTTTCCAGATTAATCGAAATCGGGTTGGCCGGCTCGATTGTGGTGCGCCGAAACAAAACATCGGACAAGCCCATCAGCCCCGCACGCGCCATTTCATCAACACGGGAATCACCCGTAATAACATGGGCCAAAACCAGCTCGGCGGTGGCGTTAATGGCAAAATCGTCGGCCTCGCTTTGCGCTTGCGAAGGGCTGGCAAACGCGATCATTGCCAGCGCCAACACGGCTGAAAACCCTGTGCTGCGCGGCCCCCTCAGGCGCCCCGACAACCAAAGCGAGGCAATAATATCCAACATCAGCAAACCAAGTGCCACCACCAAAAACGCACCCTTCAGCAAGGTTTCGCGCGTAACATTCAAGCCCTCAACGCTGATCCGAACAGGCCATGTTGCCGTCGCCAATTCTGCGTCAGAACCCAGCGCATTCACCGCCACACGCCGCACATTACTTTCGTAAACGCCCGGTGGCATTTGCGCATTCACCAAACCGGCCGCCAATTTTTCACCCGCAATCCCCGCCATCGCGCCCGCATCGGCCAGCTGCCCGAACGCATCCAGAAAACGCACGGGCACCCAAGTGCTGCCTTGCAATTCCTCGTCGGTTAAAGTGCTTTGGTGCGACGACACCGCAAGGCGCTCCAGCATTTGCACAAACAGCCCCGACAACGGCAGGCTGGACCACTGCGCGTTGGCCGTGACGTGAAACAACACCACTTGGCCCGCCCCCATTTGTTTGCGCGTCACCAGCGGCGTGCCATCGGCCAATGATGCAATCACGCGATCCGCCAATTCAGGGTCAGGCTGGGCCACCACCTGCGATGTGACGACAACATCGGCCGGAATTTTCAGCCCGAAAAACGGCGATGTCTGATCAAATTCGCGCAAAGATTTTGGCGCGCCCCAACTCATCGCACCACCAACCGTGCGCCCGCCACTACGAAGGCGAACCGGCATCAGCGCGTCTTTTACACCGCGGCTAAGATCACTCGCAGCCATGCGCATACCGGCAAACCGCAGCAGCAAGCCGCCGTTTTCAACCCACTCGATCAGCCCCTCGGTTTGGCCGACAGTCAGCTGGGCCACATCAGCCAACACGATCACATCGGGGTTGGCAGGCAGCACATCTTCCAGACCGCCTTTGATCAAATCCGCCGTCGGTTCCAGCGCCTGTTTCAAAAAATGCAGCGGTGACAATAATTGCAGCCCCTCGCGCGCATCATGGGGCGCAATCAAAGCCACTTCGCGGCGGCGCAAACCATCATCGGCCAATGCGGTAGCGCCCGCCGAATGAATGCCCTGAATGGAAAAGCGTGAAATCCTGTTGCGCAATTCAGGCGGCAGGCTCAGGGCAATTTCAGTCTGCATTTCGCCCGATTCAAAATGCGCCTCAACCCGCGCCAATTCACGCTCGGTGCCCGCAGGATCCAGGCCAATCGCCAAGATCGTGACCGTTGCATTCGTATCTGCAACATTTCGCAAAGCCGTTATTTGCAAGGCCCCGTCCTTGAGTGTGACAGGTCTCAACCCCAGCACGGCGCGGGGGCTTTGCATAACCGTGACGCTGCCTTTTTCTTCAAATATGGCCAGCAGATCGGCCCGGCTTTCGCGCTCCAAACCGTCAGACAGCCAATAGGTGTCAAAGCCGTTTTCACCAAAACTTGCCGCCCATTCCTTCAAAGCATCCGCATCGGGAAACCATGCGCTTGGCTGCAAATTTTCAATTCGGCTTTGCCAAACATCCGCCGATAAAAACTGCGGCGCGCCGGCCTGCACATCGGTTAAAACCGCCACCGAAACCACGCGGCCCGTGCGCGATGCCTCGGTTAGCAGCCCTGAAATCCGGTCCTGACGTTTGGCCCAATCGCGCGCATCGGCCCAAGTGCCATCAGCCACAATCAGCAACGCAGCGCTGCCCGTGTCTGGCTCTTTCGGGTTTAAAACCGGCCCGGAAAAACCGATAATTACCGCCGCCAACGCCAACATGCGCAACAGCATCAACCACCACGGCGTTTTGTCGGCATGGACCTGATCATCGGTCAGCCCCAACAACAACGCCACCCCCGGAAAGCGCCGTTTGATCGGTGCAGGCGGCACCGCGCGCAGCAAAAACCACAGGATCGGCAGCGCGAGCAAACCCAGCAACAACCACGGTGCCGTGAAACCTATGGGACCAATGGCAAACATCAGTGGCGGCGCTCCAATGCGTGATAAAGCCACGTCAAGGCAACGCGCGGCGCGGCGTCTGTGTGATGGCAAGAATAGTGCCAGCCAGTTATGTGGGCCAAATCGGCCAAGGCAGATTTTCGTTTCGCCAGGCGTTGCAAATACCGGTCGCGCAAATCGCCTGCTTTCAAGGTTTCATGGCGCAAACTGCCGGTCATGCTTTCAAAAATAGTGCGCCCGTCAAATGGAAATGCCTCTTCTTGCGGGTCCAGAATTTGCAACAGCGCGCCTTTGATGCCCCGATCGGCCGCATCGGTCAGCGCCTTTTGCACAGCCTCAAAATCGCCCATAAAATCCGAGATGAAAACAGCGCGGGTGTTGGGCCGGATGCCGTGGCTGTTGGCGCGGCCAAAATCTGCAAGCTCTGTCATATCCGATAATTCCTGCGCCAGCCGCAACAGTTGCGCTTGGCCAGTGCGCGGCGGATTGGCGCTGTTTATCAGGCCGACACGTTCGCCGCCACGCACCAGCAAAATACAAACCGCCATCGCCAAAATCTGCGCCCGCGCACCCTTGGTGCTTAAATCCTTGGCCGATGCAAAGCCCATCGCGGCCGAGCCATCCACCCAAAGCAACACCGATTGCGCCGCCTGCCATTCTTTTTGGCGGATGAAATGCAAATCAGATCTGGCCGAGCGTCGCCAGTCAATCTGGCGCGCCTCGTCACCATCGACAGCCACACGGTATTGCCAGAATTCATCGCCCATCCCCGAATGACGCCGCCCGTGCTCGCCCAGCAAAACCATCGCCGCAAGACGTTGTGCATCGGCCAGCAGCGGCGGCAATGCACCGGCAAGTTCGGCCGATTTACGTCTGAGGGCGGCGGGGGTTGTCACGCTGCGGCCTTGCTTTTCATTGATTTGGCCAGCACAGAATCAATCAGCCCATCCAGCGTTTCACCGCGCGCCTTGGCCCCAAATGACAGCGCCATCCGGTGCATCAAAACAGGGCGCGCCATATCGGCCACGTCATCGGTTGTCGGCACAAGGCGACCGTCCAGCAATGCGGCGGCGCGCACCATCAACATCAAGGCCTGAGCCGCGCGTGGCCCCGGACCCCAAGCCACATTTTCGCGCACCGCATCGGTGGCCATTTCATCTTGGGGCCGACAACTGCGCACCAGATCAAGGATTTGATCCAGCACCGAATCGCCAACCGGCATCCGGCGCAGCAGGGTTTGGGCCGCCAACAATTCTGTCGCGCTGAAAACCTGTGTAGCCGCGCCCTCATCGGTGCCCGTGGTGGCCAAAATGATTTCTTTTTCCGTCTCACGATCCGGATAACCCACATCAATCTGCACCAAAAACCGGTCCAGCTGGGCTTCGGGCAGCGGATAAGTGCCCTCTTGTTCAATCGGGTTTTGCGTGGCGAAAACATGAAACGGGTGCCCCAGATCACGTTCTTTGCCCGCAATCGAAACCTGCTTTTCCTGCATCGCCTGCAACAGCGCCGACTGGGTGCGCGGGGATGCGCGGTTGATTTCATCGGCCAGCAAAAGTTGGCAAAAAACCGGCCCCTCGATAAAGCGAAATGCGCGCTTGCCGTCCTTGCCTTCATCCAGAACTTCAGAGCCTAAAATATCGGCCGGCATCAGATCGGGCGTGAACTGAATGCGCGACCCCTCCAGCCCCATCACCGTCGAGAGCGCATCAACCAGTCGGGTTTTACCAAGCCCCGGCAGCCCGATCAGCAGCCCGTGACCACCACAAAGCAAAGCACCAAGCGTTAAATCCACGACGCGGCTTTGGCCAATAAAACGCTGTTTAATCGAGGTTTTGGCCTGGGACAGCTTTTCCCCAAGGGCTTCGATATCGGCAATCAAATCTTCAGCTTTATCCATGACAATCCTCCTGAAACGCGGTTATAGTCGCATTTAACGGCTAAATTGCACGGAAATTGCACAGGTTACAAATGGCAAACGCGATGAATGATGAAAAGATTGTGAAGATCGGCGTGGAAAACCTGATGTCTGCCGCCAAGAAGGCGTCAAAAGGCACAATTGCGCCGGTGCATTTGTGGAATCCCGATTTTTGCGGGGACCTGGATATTCGCATCAAACGTGACGGCAGCTGGTTTTATCTGGGCACACCGATTGGGCGCCCTGAAATGGTGCGGCTGTTTTCAACCATTTTGCGCCGCGACGGGGATGATTATTTTCTGGTGACCCCGGTGGAAAAGGTGGGAATCACGGTGGATGATGCACCGTTTGTTGCGATTGATTTTGAGGTCTCGGGCACAGGCACGGCGCAATCGCTGACGTTTGAAACCAGTGTTGGCGATTTTGCCACGGCTGGCCCGAACCATCCGATTCGCGTGGCGCGCGATGCTGAAACGGGCGCGCCTTCGCCGTATATTTTGATCCGCGCAAATCTGGAGGCGCTGATTGATCGCAAAAGTTTTTACCGGCTGGTCGAAATTGGTTGCCATCATGATG
>CAYYXZ010000006.1:7383-17596 GCA_964475715.1 uncultured Marinosulfonomonas sp.
AAAATTTCAAACTTGCACAATTCGCGTCAATCTTGAATGATCGCCAAATGCGAACACCTGAATTTCAAGCCTACATTGCCCCCGCCCGCCTGTATCCACAAATCTGGCGGCTGATCCTTGGGGTGTTGTTGATTCTGTTTGTCTATTTCGGCTTTATCGGTTTGGTGTTCTGGGCCGGTTTTGCCTATGCCACCCCGTTCAAGTTTCTAAGCTGGGCCAATGCGGTGATGACGGTGCAGGGCGCTGTGCCGACCCTGATCATGCTGTTCACCTTTGTTGGCATGGCTTTGGGACCGATCATCGCGGCGCCGGCCTGTCACATGCGCGGACCGGGCAGCTTATTCGGGCCGCTGTCCATCACAATGCGCGGGTTTTTCACCGCCATCGTAGTGGTGTTTCTGGTTTATGCCATCACCGGTGCAGCTTCGGTTTATTTCATGCCGCCGCTGGCCAATCTGGCGCTAAACCAATGGCTGGTATATTTGCCTTTCGCCCTGCCGCTGATCCTGATTCAAAGCGGCGCCGAAGAATTGCTGTTTCGCGGTTATTTGCAACAACAGCTGGCCGCGCGCTTTAATTCTCGCATCATCTGGATGGTGATCCCCTCGGCGCTATTTGCCGCGCTGCACTGGGATGGCGAAATGGGCAATGTGGCTTGGCTGGTGATCGGGCTTACCTTTATCTTTGCGCTGATGGCCGCGGATCTGACCGAAAAAACCGGTAGCCTCGGGGCGGCGATTGGTCTGCATTTTGCCAATAATGTCTTTGCAATCCTGATAATTTCGGTTCAAGATACCATTACGGGCTTGGCCCTGTTTGTCACCCCGTTTGATAAAACCGACACATCTGCCATCACGCTTGCATTGGCTCTAAACCTGATTACGCTGTTGGTCGTCTGGCGTATTTTACGCAATCTTTTGGACCGCTGATTGCAATTTGGCCAAACGCGGATTATCTGGATAGATAACCAAAACGCTTTAAGGTGCATTTGCCGATGAACTGGATCAACAACTACGTCCGCCCGACCATAAATTCACTGTTTTCACGCCGTGAAACGCCCGATAATCTCTGGGTTAAATGCCCCGAATGTAACACCATGCTGTTTCACCGCGAGTTGGCGAATAACATGAATGTTTGTGGCCAATGCAACCACCACATGCGCCAATCCCCGCGCGAGCGGTTCGCGCAATTATTTGACGGCTCCATTTACACCGAAATTAAAGTGCCCGATGTGGCGCAAGATCCGCTGGCTTTCAAGGATCAGAAAAAATACCCCGAGCGCATGAAAATCGCCCAGAAAAAAACCGGCGAAAAAGATGCCATTCTGGTGGTTGAAGGCGAAATTGGCCGCACGCCGATTGTGGCGGCCGCGCAGGATTTTTCTTTTATGGGCGGCTCGATGGGCATGTATGTCGGCAACGCGATTTTGGCCGGTGCACAGCGCGCCGTGAAGTTGAAACGCCCCTTTATCCTGTTTTCCGCCGCCGGTGGCGCCCGCATGCAAGAAGGCATTTTATCGCTGATGCAAATGCCCCGCACCACCATTGCCGTGCAGCTGCTAAAAGAGGCCAAACTGCCCTACATTGTTGTGCTGACCCACCCGACAACCGGCGGTGTGACCGCATCTTATGCCATGCTGGGTGATGTGCAAATCGCCGAACCCAACGCGCTGATCGGCTTTGCGGGCGTACGGGTAATTGAACAAACCATCGGTGAAAAACTGCCCGAGGGCTTTCAGCGCTCGGAATATCTGCTGGATCACGGCATGCTTGACCGTGTGACCCACCGCAAAAACCTGCGCGGCGAGCTGATTTCGATTGTGCGCATGTTGATGGGAATGAGCCCGCCGGTAATGGGAGATTTGCCAGCGCCCGAACAAATAAAAGAACCGGCGCTTGAAAAACCTGCCCAGAAACCCGACACAAAAGAGGCCCTGAAATGAGCGCACAAACCTCTGACGTCATCCTTGAGCGGATGATGACATTGCACCCCAAAATCATTGACCTGACGCTTGATCGGGTCTGGGCCTTGCTGGCAGCACTTGATCACCCCGAACGCAAACTGCCCCCCGTGATCCACATCGCGGGCACCAACGGCAAAGGCTCGACCCTGGCGATGATCCGCGCGGGGCTAGAGGCCGGCGGCAAAGACGTGCACGCCTACACCTCGCCGCATCTGGCCCGTTTTCACGAGCGTATTTTGCTGGCCGGAGAACTGATTTCCGAACCCGCCCTGACCGATCTTCTGGATCGTTGCTACAACGCCAATAATGGCGAAACCATCACCTATTTTGAAATCACCACCATCGCCGGAATTCTGGCTTTTTGCGAGGTTCCGGCCGATTATACTTTGCTCGAAGTTGGCCTTGGCGGGCGGCTGGATGCAACCAACGTGGTGAACAAACCGGCGCTAACGGTGATCACGCCGGTCTCGCTGGATCACACCCAGTTTTTGGGTGAAACCGTGGCCAAAATTGCCGGTGAAAAGGCTGGGATTATCAAACGCTCCGTGCCCTGCATCGTTGGCCCTCAAACCGATGAAGCGCTTGAGGTTATCGAGGCAACCGCCCAAAAACTTGGCGCGCCGCTGTTGGTTTTCGGCCAGCACTGGCATGTCTCCGAAGAGCGCGGCCGGCTGATTTACCAAGACGAAACCGGCCTGCTTGATCTGCCCTTGCCAAATCTGATCGGCACGCATCAAATCCAGAACGCAGGCATTGCCATCGCGGCCCTGCGATATTTGGGCTTTGACGATACGGTTTGCGAGGCCGCCATCACAGGCGCCAAATGGCCCGCCCGTCTGCAACACTTAAAAACCGGCCCGTTAATTGATGCTGCGGGCAAGGCCGAAGTTTGGCTGGATGGCGGTCATAATCCGGCGGCAGGCCATGCCTTGGCCGAGGCTTTGACACGCCTGCCAAACCGCCCGTTGCACCTGATTTGCGGTATGTTAAACACCAAGGACATCACCGGATACATGCGCCCTTTGGCCCAACACGCCCTGTCGTTGCACGCGGTTGATATTCCGAACGAGCCAAACACCCTGCCCGCCAGCCAAACGGCAAAAGCGGCCCAGAAGGTGGGTATAAACGCCAAAACCGCAGAAAATACCGAGGCCGCAATCCGCCAGATAACAACCGATAATCCCGATGCGCGGATTTTGATTTGCGGCTCGCTTTATCTGGCAGGTGTGATTTTGCGCGAAAACAGTTAGCAGCCGGCCATGAAACGCCGATGCGTTAATTCACCGCTTTGCCAATCGGTGTTTGCACGCTACACTTGCTGCATTAAATGAAAACAGGCAGGTGGTGCAGTGCGTAAAATATTTTTGGCGGTTGGCCTATTTACAAGTATAATTTCCGGCCCCTCGGTGGCCAGTGGTCAGGCCATAAACAGCTCGCTTTGGCCGACAGAACGGCCCATAAAGCAGGTTAACACCCTGCCTGTTTCAACTTCGGAACGCCCTTTGGCGCGACCAAAGGGGGTAAATCTGGTGGAAATTCAAATCTCGACTTCAAATCCGGGTTTTACGCAATGGGTCAAAGGTTTTCGCCATCGCGCCCTTTCCAAAGGCATCACGCCCCGCATATTTGATCGCGCCTTTCGCAACGTGAAATATGATCCGGCCATTATTAAAAGTGACCGGAACCAGTCCGAGTTTACCAGACAAATATGGGATTATCTGGACAGCGCCGTTTCAGCAACGCGGGTGAAAAACGGGCTGGCTGCATTGCGCAAACATAAAAACATCCTTGCCAAAATCGAGGCCCGTCACGGTGTTGAAAAAGAAGTCATCGTCGCGATTTGGGGTTTGGAAAGCGCTTATGGCGCCCGACGTGGCGACATTGATGTTATCGAGGCATTGGCAACTTTGTCCTTTGACGGGCGGCGTGGAAAATTCTTTGAACAACAACTGATAGCCGCATTACAAATTTTGCAATCGGGCGATGTTACCCCGCGCAAAATGAAGGGATCATGGGCCGGTGCCATGGGTCACACCCAGTTTATCCCGACCAGCTATCTGGCTTATGCGCAGGATTTTGATGGCGATGGCAAACGCGATATCTGGTCCGATGATCCAAGCGATGCGCTGGCCTCGGCGGCCGCCTATCTGGCCAAAGCCGGCTGGCGCAAAGGTCAGCCATGGGGTGTCGAAGTGATGCTACCAAAGGGCTTTAACTATGGGTTGGCCAGCCGCAAAAATATGAAAAACCCATCGGACTGGGCCGCGATGGGCATTCGGGCCGCCAGCGGGGGCAAGGTGCCAAATCATGGCAAAGCTTCGATTTTATTGCCCGCCGGATCCGCCGGTGCCGCCTTTATGATTTTCAATAATTTCGCGGTGATCGAGCGTTACAACAGGGCCGATGCCTATGTTATCGGGGTCGGGCATTTGTCTGATCGGTTGGCGGGCGGCCCAAAAATCAAGGCCAGCTGGCCGCGTGGTTATGCGCCGTTATCTTTTGAGCAGAAAAAGGAAATGCAGCGCCGTTTGGTGCGCAAAGGCTTTGATCTGGAAAAGATCGACGGCATTATCGGGCCAAACACAAGAAACGCAATCCGCGCCTTTCAGTTGTCGGTCAGGGCGACGCCCGATGGCTATCCCTCGCAGGAATTATTGAAGCTGTTAAAGCGGCGGTAAGCTGGTTTATTCAGGCCGTAATTTTATCATCAGATAAATATTATTGGCCGAAAAATGCGCCGCTGTCCGGTTTTTTTCATTCAGACGCTGGTTTAAACGATAGCGTTTGCGCTTGCTCATCACTGTGGCAATCGCGCGCTGCAAAAACCAGCGGGTTTTGCGTTTATTTACCGCCAGAGCATCGTCAATGCGCGTTATTCCATGGCCCAGCACATTAAAAAATCCCTGCTCCAGATCAATCGAAGGGGCAACGGACGCCGTGATATCTTCTTCGAAAATTGTTGCAAGCGGCAATTTGGCAAGCGCTGTGCGATAAAACCCAATGTGATGACCGCCGCCAACAGTTGCGCCGATTTTATGTCTTTTGAAATTTTCCGAACGAAAGCAATCGGAAACGATTATTTCGCCGCCTTCATCCAGATATTTCGCCGCCTTGCCCAGCGCAATTTCTACGGGAATATACTGAAAGCTTTCGGAAAACAGGCAAAGGTCAAATTTCTTGTCGGTTTTCAAATCCTCGAACATACATTCATGCACATCTGCATTTGGCGCATTAACGCGGCACCGGCTCGCTAAAAAGGCACTAGGCACAACGATGTCGACCTGATGGCCCAGCTCCAGCAATTTACGCGCCGTTTCACCGGCCCCACCGCCAATATCCAGAATCCGCAATTGGCCTTTTGGCAGCAGCTTGAACAGTTTATCGGTGTAGGCATCCTGTGCGCTGCGCAGATTTCCCGCCGTCACTTCAAGCCCGTCCCACAAACCGTAATGCAGGTTTTCAGCACCGGTCAGCCAGTTGATAAAAGACAGGCCAACATCAAGGCCAATTGCGCGGGTATCCAGTTTTTCTCTCATAAAACAGGGGTTAGCGAAAAGGCGCGGATATTAAAAGGCCTATCTGTTGTCAGCCGTGCAAAGATTGCAAGGTGCCGCGAGCCAAAGCTGCTTTAGATCAATCCTCTGAATTGCTTGAAAACCGTCGTGTAAACATCGCGTTTAAACGGCACGATCCGGCTTAACAAATCATCCGCGTCCAGCCACAACCAGCGCGAAAATTCAGGGTTTTCCAGCGCAATATTGATTTGATCGTCGCAGCCCTGAAACCGCATCAAAAACCATTTCTGCTTTTGCCCCCGATAGCGACCCTTCCACAGTTTGTGCAGCAATTCGACTGGCAAATCATAAGTGATCCAGTCTTTGGTCTCGGCCTCGATTTTTACCAAATCCGGTAAAACTCCGGTTTCCTCGGCCAATTCGCGCAAGGCCGCATCGCGCGGGTTCTCGCCTTTATCAATGCCGCCCTGGGGCATCTGCCAAGCATCGTTAATGCTGTCAAACCGTTGGCCTGCAAAAATCTGGCCCGTGGCATTCACCAGCACAATGCCCACGTTGGCCCGGTAAGGAAGCAATGAAATTTTTTCTGGTGTCATGATCTAAAAAGGGCCGGTTTACTGGCCAGCCCTGTTCCTTATTGAAGGTTTTTCAACACTGACAGGCCCCGAAGCAAATCAACCGCAAATGCCAGCTGTGAATCCTGCTCGCGCAGCTTGGCCGATTCTTCGGCCGCAACGCGTTCTTCTTCGATCTGGCGGCGTTCGTCTTCGGAATAGCTGTCATTGCTAATGCTGTCGGGCAAATCGGCCTCAAAATGGGCCGAGGGGCGTTGGGTTTCGTTCTCGTCCTCTTCCTTTTCTGGTTCCGCACGTTTGAATTCTACAACGATATCGGGCATAACCCCAAGCCCCTGAATCGAGCGACCCGACGGCGAATAATAGCGCGCCGTAGTCAGGCGCATGGCACCATCGCCTTTGACCGGCATGATGGTTTGAACCGATCCTTTGCCAAAGCTTTTGGTGCCAACCACAACCGCACGGCGGTGATCTTTCAGTGCCGCCGCCACAATTTCCGAGGCCGAAGCCGAACCACCGTTGATCAGCACCACAATCGGTTTTCCATGGGTTATATCGCCGGATGTTGCGTGAAAGCGGTCCCCATCTTCAGGGTTGCGCCCACGGGTTGAAACGATTTCACCAGCTTCCAAAAACGCATCCGAAACCTTAATTGCCTGATTTAGCAACCCACCCGGATTGTTGCGCAAATCAAGCACAAAACCCTTCACTTCTTCCAAACCGCCCAGCTCCTCGATCGATTCTTTCAGGCCGGATTTCAGATTTTTATAGGTTTGATCATTAAAGGTGGTGATCCGGGCAACCACAATCTGACCTTCGGTGCGCACCCGCACAGCCGTCAGCTTTATCGTGTCGCGGATGATCGAAATTTCCAGCGGATCATCTTCGCCGTCACGCATAATTGTGATGATAATTTCTGAGCCAACCGGACCGCGCATTATCTCGACGGCTTCATTCAAGGTTAGGCCCAGCAGGCTTTCTCCATCAACATGGGTAATGAAATCACCGGCCATAACGCCGGCAGCATCGGCCGGGGTATCATCAATGGGCGAAACCACTTTGACGAAACCTTCTTCTTGGGTCACTTCGATGCCAAGGCCACCAAATTCGCCACGGGTCTGCACCCGCATATCGTCAAAATCTTTCGGCGGCAAAAAGCTCGAGTGGGGGTCAAGCGATGCCATCATTCCCCTAATCGCAGCCTCGATCAGATCGGCGGGGTCAACTTCGGTAACATATTGCGAACGGATGCGTTCAAACACATCGCCAAACAAATCAAGCTGATGATAAACAGATTCGTTGTTGGCCTTTTCCTGCGCAATCAACGGGCCTGCAATATATGTGCTGGCAACCAAGCCCGCCAAAGTCCCGCCCAGCGCGGCCATAACGAATTTCTTCATAACATCCATTCCTTATTAATTCGATTGCAGCGCAAACCATTTCTGCGGATCCACAGGATTTTTACCACTTCTTAACTCAATATAGAGCGTTTCTGTCTGCGTAACACCACTGACTTCACCCAAAAGTGATAAAAAATCAGCATTATCAGGCGCATCCCCCCCCATCAGGCCCACAGGGGCACCCACAGCCAGAACCTCGCCGATTTCTCCGTATACACGATTTAAACCGGCAAGCACCAATAAATAGCCGCTTGAAGGCTCAAGGATCATCACATTTCCGTAGTTCAGCAGCGGGCCACGGTAGCGAATTGTCGCAGGCCAGGGCGAAGTCACAATGGCATGGGGGCGGGTGGCAATCAGCAAACCGGGGCGGCGCAAACCGGTGGCGTCGGCCTCGTTAAAGCCGCGCAGCAAGGTGCCGTTGACCGGCAAAGGCAAAATACCCTTGGCCGTTTCAAAATCCGGCAGATCGATTTGCTGCGCAATATCTTCGGAAATTTCGGACAAGCCACTGGCAAAACCTTCCAGCGTTTCACTGCTTTCCAACAGGATCGCGGTTTTCACAGGGTCTTCGCTAAAGCGCATCGGCAACGCGACACGCTCCGATATTGCCTGCGACAATTGCGTGCGGGCCTGCTGCACTTCGCTTAAACCACCGCGCAAAACTTCGGCCGAGCTGTGTTGCAAAGATCGCAGCAAGGCAACTTCCTCTAATTGGCCACGCAACTTGGCCGCGCGTGATTGCAACGCCGGTGTGACCTCGGACAAGATCATGCCAGAGCGCGCCGTGCCGATCGGCCCTGCCGGATGCAATAACAACAACGGCGAAGATGTGGCCTGCATACTTTGCAAAACGCCCAACAGACGCGAAATATCTTCGCTTCTGGCCTCGAATTCCAACTGCATCGATTGTTCACGAATTGCCGCGCGGCGCATGCCTTGGCGCATTGCAATCAGGCCGGCTTCATAGGCCTTTATGGTCTGGGTCAGGGCCGCAACACGGTCACTGGCCTGATGGGCCGCCCGCAAGGCAAGGCTGGCCGCATTCAGTTGCGCAGCCGCGCTTTTGGCCAAATGTGCAGGGCTGGTTTCGGCCCAAACAGAAGACGCCGCCAAGCCAAATACCAAAATAATTCCGTGGATTAATTTCATTTATCAATCAGACTGTTGCCGGTCATCTCGCCGGGTTTTGGCAGGTTCATCAGATCCAGCAAACTTGGCGCAAGATCCGACAGACGACCCTGATGCAGGCTTGCTCCATCCGGGCCACCCACCATAATCACGGGCACCGGATTGGTGGTATGGGCCGTGTGCGCCCCGCCGGTTTGCGGATCAATCATGGTTTCGCAATTGCCGTGATCGGCTGTGACAATCATCGCCCCGCCGACCTTTTTCAGCGCTTCCAGAACGCGACCAAGACCTTGGTCAACCGCCTCGCAAGCCTTGATCGCGGCAGGGATGTGGCCGGTGTGGCCGACCATATCGGGGTTGGCATAATTGGCCACAATCAGATCATAACCATGCTCGATCGCGGCCACGAAATGGTCGGTCACTTCACCCGCCGACATTTCGGGCTGCAAATCATACGTTGCAACCTTGGGGCTTTGGGCCATGTAGCGGTCCTCGCCTGCTTCGGGGGCTTCTTTGCCGCCGTTCAGAAAAAACGTGACATGCGGGTATTTTTCGGTTTCGGCCAGACGAAACTGGCGCAGCCCCTGTTTGGCCACCCATTCGCCCAGCGTATTCACCAGTTTTCGTTTGGGAAAAACCGTGGTCATGTAGGCGTTATGGGCGTCGGAATATTGAACCATCCCCAACCGGGCGGCCAAATTCGGGCGCGCACCTGTTTTAAAGCCGTCAAAATCAGACTGCCCGATGGCGGCCAGAATTTCGCGCGCGCGATCGGCACGAAAATTCAGACAAAATATCCCGTCGCCATCCTGCACACCGCTGTAACCAGCAATCACCGTTGGCTTGATAAATTCGTCCAGTTCAGCGCGGGCGTAAGATTGCAAAATCGCGTTCTGGGCCGTATCTGCCGCCAACCCTTTGGCGTTGATCATCGCCTGATAGGCCAGCTGCACCCGCTCCCAGCGGTTATCGCGATCCATCGCGTAATAACGGCCAATCACAGTCGCAATTTGCACCCCGTCAGGCAGGCAGCCAATCAAATCGGCCATAAACCCAGCCGCGGATTCCGGCGCAACATCGCGCCCGTCGGTCATCGCGTGGATCAGCACGGGAATGCCGGCATCCACCAGAATTTTGGCCGCTGCAATGATGTGGCTGATATGCCCATGCACCCCGCCATCCGACACTAGCGCCAATAAATGCGCAGTGCCGCCGCTGGTCTTTAGCGTTGTGATAAAATCTTGCAAAACATCGTTTTCGGCCAGCGATCCATCTTTGATTGCCAAATCAATCATGCCCAGATCCATCGGCACCACGCGCCCCGCGCCGATGTTGGTGTGGCCAACCTCGGAATTGCCCATCTGCCCTGTCGGCAGGCCCACATCGGGACCATGGGTGATTAACTGCGAAGAGGCGCAATCACGCAATATCCGGTCAAAATTCGGGGTGTTGGCAAGCGCAGGGGCGTTGGCGGCGTCCGCCTCGCGAATGCCCCAGCCATCAAGTATGCATAAAACGACAGGTTTTGGTGTGGTCATGATCCAGATCCTTGCTGCTCATCTTCTATCTAAAAGGCCAATGCACCAAGATCAAACCCGGTGTTACGGCCCCCCCGCCAGTATCGTCACC
>CAYYXZ010000007.1:0-14184 GCA_964475715.1 uncultured Marinosulfonomonas sp.
GTGCTGGAAACCTACCGGATGTTTGCCAATTCCAAGGGCTGGATGCGCCGGATGGAAGAAAACATCGCGCTGGGTCTGTCGGCCGAAGCGGCGGTTGAAAAAGAGCAATCCACCGCGCGCGCCCGCATGGAGCAGGTGCCCGACGCTTACCTGCGCGAACGTCTGCATGATCTGGATGATCTGTCAAACCGTTTGCTGCGTATTTTAACCGGGCAAGGCAACAAAACCGGTGCTGAAATGCCGCCAAATCCGGTGCTGGTTGCGCGCAACATCGGGCCTGGCGAATTGCTGGAATATGGCCGCTCGCTGCGCGCTATTGTGCTTGAGGAAGGCTCTGTTGGCAGTCATGCCGCAATCGTTGCGCGCGCGCTGGCGATTCCGTTGGTGATCCACGCAAAACGCATCACAACCGAGGCCCTGAACGGCGATCACATCATGGTTGATGGCGAAGAGGGCATCGTGCATTTGCGCCCTGACGAAACTGTGGCAACCGCGTTCAAAGACAAAATCGCCATGCTGGCCAAGGATCAGGAACGCTACACCTACATCCGCGACAAGCCCGCCCAAACGCTGGATGGCGAGACCCTGAGCCTGACAATGAACGCCGGCCTAATGGCGGATTTGCCGTCACTGGAAAGTTCGGGGGCCGATGGCGTCGGGCTGTTTCGCACTGAATTGCAGTTTCTGGTGCGTAATAAAATGCCCAAGCGCAAAGAGCTGGTCGCGCTTTACAGCCGCGTGCTGAAGGCGGCGAAAGGGAAACGCGTGGTGTTTCGCACGCTTGATATCGGCTCGGATAAAGTGCTGCCTTATATGCGCAGCCCCGATGAGCCAAACCCGGCCATGGGTTGGCGCGCCATCCGTGTCGGGCTGGACCGGCCGGGCGTTTTGCGCATGCAATTACAGGCTCTGATCAGGGCGGCAAACGGGCGGCCCTTGTCGATAATGTTTCCATTCATCGCCCAATCCGAAGAATTTTACGCCGCGCGCGATTATCTGCAAAGGGAAATTGTGCGTGAAAAAAATCTGGGCCGCATTATCCCGAAAACCGTTGAAACCGGTGCCATGCTGGAAACTCCGTCCCTGACATTTGCGCCGCAAAAATTCTTTGACGACGTGGATTTCATTTCTATTGGCGGCAATGATTTGAAACAGTTTTTTTTCGCCGCTGATCGCGAAAACGAGCTGGTGCGCAAACGTTATGACACGCTAAATGTCAGTTTTCTTAGCATGGTCGAGCAAATCACCCAACGCTGTGCGCAATCCAACACGCCGGTTTCATTTTGTGGCGAAGACGCGGGCCGACCTGTTGAGGCCATCTGTTTTGCCGCCATGGGCCTGCGCATACTTTCAATGCGCCCCGCCTCGATTGGTCCGGTCAAAAGTCTGCTGCGCCGCACCAACCTGTCAGAAGTCAAAGAAATAATCGAGACCGCCCGCAACAATGGCGACCAATCCGTGCGCCCTGCTGTGATGGCTTGGTTGCGCAAACAATAACGCCTTGTAACATTGAAGCCGCCCGTGCTTTTCGCCTGCGAAATTATGACCCGCCTGAAAGCTGCGTTTGCGCCATCGCAAAGCCAATTTATGATCTGGCCACATTTCCTTTAACCTGCTCCCATGCCCCCGTCACCAGCGCGCGTCCCAAAACCCGGGCCGGATTGGTGGGCGGAGGCATTTTTACCGCCTCCAGCACCGAAAACCCGAAGCGCTCGTAATATGGCGCATCCCCGATCAACAGCACGCGCTGCCATCCGGCCCGTTTGGCCAAAGCCAAGGTTTCGCGAATCAAGCAAGCTCCCAGCCCCTCGCCCTGATGGGTTGGGTGCACCGCCACCGGCCCTAAAAGCAGCGCTTTTTCCCCGCCAACCCGCACCGGCCAATACCGGATCGCGCCAGCCAAAATTCCGTCATCGCGCGCCACAAGCGACAATTCATCCACCGGATCAACCCCGTCGCGCAGCCGGTAAGACGACAGCGCCTTGCGGCCCGGCGTAAAGCACAAATCATAAAGCGCCTCGACCTCCCAAATATCTTCAGCCGTTTCTTGCAAAAGCCGGTTCACGTTGCTAAATCCTTTTTTCTCTGGCTTTGCCCCTAACATGGCGCTAAGGCCTGATCAAACACTAGAAGGTCATGCGCGAAATGTTCTATCAGCCAAAAGACGGTCATCCGTTAAAATATAACCCGTTCTCGGCCATAATCTCGCCGCGCCCGATCGGCTGGATTTCAAGCCGTGGCAAGGATGGCCGCGATAATCTGGCCCCCTATTCGTATTTCAATGCCGTGGCCAATGATCCGCCTCAGGTGATGTTTGCCTCAAATACGTTAAAACCCGGGCGCCATCTGGGCAAAGACAGCGTGGCCAATATTGACGAAACCGGCGTGTTTTGCATCAACATCGTCGAATATGCGATGCGCGATGCGATGAATGCGACCTCGGTGCCCGACCCGGCTGGCGATGATGAATTTAGCCATGCCGGTATTGCCCGCGAGCAATGTCGCACCATCGCCTGCTCGCGAGTTGCAAATGCGCCCGCCGCGCTGGAATGCAGGCTGAGCCAGATCGTAAAGCTGGAGGGCGAGCATAACCTGATGGTGATTGGCGAAGTTAGCGGCGTTTATTTGCGCGATGATTGCGTGAAGGATGGCATTTTTGATGTGAGCAGTTTTCAGCCATTGGCGCGTCTTGGCTATCAGGATTATGCGCGGGTGACGGATTTGTTCGGCTTAAAGCCGGCCCAGTAATTTGACAACGCCACACGATTATTTCATGCTATCATCAAAGCGCATAGCCAAACGGAATTTATCCTTATGAAACATCTTGCACGGCTTTTTGTTTTTGCCTTTCTGGCCGCCTGCGCCACCCCGCAAGAGCAATGCATCAACACGGCCGCAAACACCGTGCAGAGGTTGCAATCGGACATTGCCAGAACAGGCGGAAATATCGCGCGCGGCTTTGCGATACACACACAGCAGCAATCTTACGAGGTGGCCAACATCTGTTACGACTGGTACGAAAAACCTTATACTTGCATGCAAACAGAATTTCGTACGATCAAAACGCCCGTGGCGGTCAATGTGGCGGATGAGCGCCTGAAACTGGCCGAAATGCAGCGCCGCCTGCCCCAAGCCAGACGCGCAATGCTACAAGGCATCGAAAGTTGCAAACGCCGCTATCCGCAATAGCGCGCCCTAGCGCAGCACATGCACAGGGCATTGCGAATAACGCACAACACGCGCAGCCGTTGAGCCAAGGAAGAAATCCTGCAAGCCCGGTTTATGCGACGTGATAACAATTAAATCTGCCTCGATTTCCTTGGCATAATCAACAATCGAGCTGCCCGGATGGCCCGTTATAATAGCCGTTTCGATGGTTTCGTCACCACCGCGAGCGGCCTTCAGTTCGGACTTGGTTTCTTGGCGGTTTTTCTCCATTTGGCCCTTTGGCATATAACTTGCCACATAACCCGCAATCGGTTCAACCACCGTTAACAAGGTGATCTTGCCGCCTTTAACCAGCAGGCTTTTCGCAATCGAAATAGCCAAAGATGGCTCGTGTTCGTGATCCAGGGCAACAGGGACTACAATATTCGTATACATTTTCAGCGCCTCCTTTGATTTCAAACACAGGGTACAGCTGCGTTGTTTTTGGCACAATGACCCAAATCAAACCATTAAAAATTAATGACTACCGGCTAAATTAACCTTCTGTTTACCATTTTCAGATCAGCTTAATTTCAGCAACGAGGGCATTTTGATGCTGCGCATAATCCTGTTGGTATTTTTGGTATTATCCCCGGTCATGGCCGGGGCGGGTGCGTGGCCGCGCGAAAAAGGTAGCTTGTTTTTAGCCTTTTCCAACACGATTTCAACCAAGGCCGAAACCCGCTATGAAATGGGCAGCTCGCTTTATCTGGAATATGGCCTGACGCCGCGCATGACCGTTGGGCTTAAAGGGTTTTTGGGGCCAAAGGGCAAAGCATCCGAGGCTTATATGTTTTTGCGCTTTCCGGTTGGAAACCCTAAACACAGCAACAGATTTGCCCTGACTTTTGCGTTGGGAGTAAAGCGAATTCCCAACCCGTGGGGGGCAACAATTGAACAGCCACAGGCAAAAATCGGAGCCTCTTGGGGGCGCGGCTTGAAACGCGGCTGGTTGGCAGCCGATGCCTATGTGATTGTGCCGTTTAATACAAAAGTGCCGGTTCTTGCCACCGGCTTTATCGGCCATCACAACACCCATTTCAGCGCCGATTTCACTTGGGGTTACAAACATTCCGAGCGACTGATGATCATCGGTCAGCTGCAAACCGGCAAACCGGCAAATGCCGATAGCTATGTCCGGTTTGCGCCCTCGGTGGTTTGGGCGACAGGCAAAAATGCCAAAACCCAGCTTGAAATCGGATTGGTTAAAGGGCTGGCAGGTGATGACAGCAAAAGTGTAAAAATCGGCTTCTGGAGAAGTTTTTGAGACCGTTTAAATCAGCCGCCCTTTGGCACAATCACGGTTAAACCCAGCATCCGCCAAACCTGCATTCCGCCGCGATAATAATGTATCTTTTCAGCCGGAAACCCCGCCTTGATCATCGCGCGAATAGCCGTAGGCGATTGC
Organism: uncultured Marinosulfonomonas sp.; assembly: GCA_964475715.1. Lineage (GTDB taxonomy): Bacteria > Pseudomonadota > Alphaproteobacteria > Rhodobacterales > Rhodobacteraceae > Profundibacter. The sequence continues at coordinate 4,616 of CAYYXZ010000007.1, forward strand.
CCGCACCACGGCCCGTTGCAAAACAACACCACGGTTTTGGCCTCGTCACATAGCCAGCCATCAAAATCAGGCTCGCAACCCAATTCACCCAAACGGTCCGCAGCTTCGCTATAGGGAATGTGCTGCGCGCCCGGAATGGTGCCGTCATAAAACCATTTAGAAACGCGGCTATCAATCACCACAGCATCCTGATTTTGCAAAAGTTCAAGCATTTCAAGCTCGCCGATTGTATGCACGCCCGGGGCCGGAACCATCGGCTGGATGCAGAAATGAGGGCACGGGCGCGATGTGCGGGCCCATTCTGCGCTAACCTGATTGGCATTATCCTGCTCGCGGCTGATCGTGATAATTTCATCACCCGAGGCAATGATAACCTCGAGCACGCCGGGGCTGATATTGACCGGTTTATTTTCGGCGCTCAGGCTGGCTGGCGCAACGACGGCCAATAAAATCGCAATAAATTTAAGCATCTGCATGTCATTCTCCTGTGCTTGCTACAGGATCAGGCTGCGTTGCAAACCGGCAAAGGTCAAGCATCAACATATGCTAATATGAAACTTATTGCCGGAAAATAAATAATCCGCGGCGTAAATTTCAAGCCTGCCGGCATCAAAGTGCAATAAATTCCAACGAAACCCCGTTTAGGCAATGACGTTTTCCGGTTGGCTGCGGTCCGTCGTTAAAAATATGGCCCAAGTGGCTACCGCAACGGCGACAATGCACTTCGGTGCGGCGGCTAAACAGGGTGTTATCGGGTTTGGTTGCTACCGCATCCGGCAAGGATTGCCAGAAACTGGGCCAGCCCGTGCCGCTATCAAATTTGGTTTCGGATGAATAAATCGCCAAACCACAACCACGGCAATGATAGGTGCCCGCCAAATAATTTTTATCCAGCGGCGATGAATGCGCCCGCTCGGTGCCCTCGTTACGCATCACTTTATACTGCATTGGCGTCAACATGGCGCGCCATTCCTCATCGGTGCGGCTGATTTCGAAATCACTATTTTGGGCCGTAATCCGTTGCCCTGAAACCCCGAGCACCCCAACCGCAAGACCCGAAATCAGTATTTGACGACGTTTCATCACAATCTCCTTTTATCTGCTGGGCCAACATATCACCACACCGCCCCGCCAACGCAAGTCACTTGAATTCACGCTTTGGTGTCACCGCGCCCGAATTTGCCAAACCGATTGTGCCAAAAGCCGCCTGCCTTCCCTTGCACAGCGGCTGAAATTGTTGCACCTATTGGCAATCGGAAACCGGCATTATTTTAATACCAAGACATGAAGCGGACAGAAAAAATGAGCAGCACTGATAAACCAAGCGAAGATATCTCGGTTCGTGAAGTATTTGGCGTCGATACCGATATGCCGGTCAAGGGATTTGCGCAGCGCAGCGATCGGGTGCCGGAAATTGATTCAACCTACAAGTTTGACCCCGACACCACTTTGGCAATTTTGGCCGGTTTTTCACATAATCGGCGCGTGATTATTCAGGGCTATCACGGCACGGGAAAATCCACCCATATCGAACAGGTGGCGGCGCGGCTAAACTGGCCTTGCGTGCGCGTTAATCTGGACAGCCACATCTCGCGCATTGATCTGATCGGCAAGGATGCGATTAAACTGCGCGACGGCAAGCAAATCACCGAATTCCAAGAAGGCATCCTGCCTGCCGCCCTGCGTTCGGGCACAGCGATTGTGTTTGACGAATATGATGCCGGGCGCGCCGATGTGATGTTTGTAATCCAGCGCGTGCTGGAACATGACGGCAAGCTAACCCTGATGGACCAAAACGAGGTCATCACCCCGCACCCGTCTTTCCGACTGTTTGCCACTTCCAACACGGTTGGCTTGGGCGATACCACCGGCCTTTACCACGGCACCCAGCAGATCAATCAGGCCCAGATGGATCGCTGGTCGATTGTTTCAACACTGAATTATCTGTCACATGACGCCGAAACCGCCATCGTTTTGTCCAAAAACCCGATTTACAACACCGAAGACGGGCGCAAAATTATCAGCCAGATGGTCACCGTCGCCGACCTGAGGCGCACCGCATTTATGAATGGCAATCTTTCCACCGTGATGAGCCCGCGCACCGTGATCAACTGGGCCCAAAATGCCACGATTTTTCGCAATGTCGGCTTTGCTTTCCGGCTGTCGTTTCTAAATAAATGTGACGAGCTAGAGCGCCAGATGGTGGCCGAGCTTTATCAAAAATGCTTTGATGAGGAACTGCCCGAAAGCGCTGCCAGCATGAGTTTGGGATGATTTGGTCGCCCCAAAAAAACCGTCACCGGTTTGGCTGCGCCATTTTGGTCTTTGTTCTGCTTGGCGCCTGCAAGAACGGCGATGATCCGCCCAGCGTAAGCGACGGGTTTGCCCAATCGGGTTGCACGATTGACCGGGTTATTGATGGTGATAGCGTGCATGTCAGCTGCACAAATGGTGCCAGCGGAAATCTGCGCCTGATGGGGTTTGACACGCCAGAAACCTTTCGTTCGGGTTGCAGCGCCGAACTTGCGCTTGGCACCAAGGCCAAATACCACCTGCAAGCCGAAATCGCCAAAGCCCGCTCAATCGACACCAAAACCCACGGGCCCGATCGATATGGCCGACTTTTGACGCAGCTTTATCTGGACGGGCGCAATGTGGCCGATATCATGGTTTCTGCGGATCTGGCGGTGCGCTATTCGGGCAAAAAACGCATAGATTGGTGTGCCAAACTAGAGGGGCGGCAATGAGAAAACCAACCGACAATCCGGCTGATCCCTTTAAAAAAGCGCTGGCGGACGCGACCAGAGTCGTTGCGGATGATCCTGAATTATCCGTCAGTTTTACGCATGATCCGGCCAGCGCCAGCAATGACGCGGTGCGCCTGCCCCAAATCGGGCGCAAAATGCACCGCGACGAGGTTCTGCTGGCCCGCGGCACGGCCGATGCTCTGGCGCTGCGCCACAAACACCACGATCAAACCACCCATGCGCGCTACATCCCGCAAGGCGATCTGGCCCGTGGCATTTATGATGCGATGGAAACCGCCCGTTGCGAAGCGCTTGGCGCGCGATTTATGCCCGGCACTTTAAGCAATATTAACGCCAAAATCGCCGTCGATGCCCAAGGGCGCGGCTATGGTCAAATCACCAATAAAAACCAAGCTCCATTGGCCGAGGCCGCCGGTTATTTGGTGCGCCATCTGGCAACGGGGCGCGATTTACCGGCACCTGCGCAAAATCTGATGCAGCTTTGGCAGGACACAATTTTGGGCAAAGCCGGTGCCACCTTTGAAAACCTGCAAGACACGCTGGCCGATCAGACCGCCTTTGCCAAATTTGCGCGCCAAATCATTGCCGATCTGGGTTATGCCGACCAGTTGGGCGATGATCCTGACGGCGCGGACGACAACACCGAAGACGAGGCCGAGGAAAACCAAGAGGATCAGGACGATTCCGACAGCGAAGGTGGCGACGAGGAACAGGAAGACGAGCCCAGCCCCGAGCGCGCCCAGGACGAGCAACAAGATGCGTCCCAAGCGCAGGTCAGCTCTGATGAGATGGGTGATATGGAGCAAGGCGACGAGGCCGAATTGCCCGAGGGTGACGCGCCCAATGAGCCGCCGGCACCTGCGCCAATTTCGGATGCAGACCCCGATTATCAGGTTTTCAGCACCGAATTTGACGAGGAAGTCAGGGCCGAGGATCTGGCCGAACCTGCCGAGCTTGAGCGTTTGCGCAGTTATCTGGATCAGCAGCTGGAGCCGTTACAGGGCGCGGTTTCGCGTCTGGCCAATAAATTGATGCGCCGGCTTCAGGCCCAGCAAAACCGGTCTTGGGAATTTGATCTGGAGGAAGGCATTCTGGATGCAGGACGGTTGGCGCGGGTGGTGGCCAACCCGACGACCCCGCTGTCGTTCAAGCGCGAAAAAGACACCGAATTTCGCGATACCGTGGTGACGTTGTTGATTGATAATTCGGGATCAATGCGGGGGCGGCCGATTTCGATCGCGGCGATTTGTGCCGATGTTTTGGCCCGCACGCTGGAGCGCTGTCAGGTCAAGGTTGAAATTCTGGGTTTCACCACGCGGGCCTGGAAAGGCGGGCAGTCGCGTGAAAGATGGCTGGGATCGGGGCGCCAGCAGATGCCGGGACGGCTGAATGATTTGCGCCATATTATTTATAAATCAGCCGATGCGCCGTGGCGACGGGTGCGGCCCAATCTGGGTTTGATGATGAAAGAAGGCTTGCTGAAAGAAAATATTGACGGTGAGGCGCTGGAATGGGCGCATCGGCGCATGAGCGCGCGGCCTGAGGCGCGTAAAATTCTGATGGTAATTTCAGATGGCGCGCCGGTGGATGATTCAACCCTGTCGGTTAATCCGGCGAATTATCTGGAAAAACATCTGCGCGATGTGATCGAGATGGTTGAAAAACGCCGTGTGGTCGAGCTGTTGGCGATTGGCATTGGCCATGATGTGACGCGGTATTATGATCGGGCCGTGACCATTACAGATGTCGAGCAATTGGCCGGTGCCATGACCGAGCAGCTGGCGGGTTTGTTTGATAATGACCCCCGCGCGCGGGCCAGATTGATGGGGATAAAGCGGGCCAGCTAAGGCTGGCAGCCTGCGGCGCAGGTATTTAAGAAAAGAAGAAGGGGTGCCAAATTGTTTCAGAGTTTCGAGGTGGTTTCAGCGCCGGAAAATGGGCCCGTGCGCTTGAAATTGTTGCGCGGCCAAATGCAGGCCGAGGGGGTGGACGGATTTTTAGTGCCCCGCGCGGATGCGTATCAGGGCGAATATGTTGCCGATTGCGATGCGCGGCTGGCGTGGCTGACGGGGTTTTCGGGATCAGCCGGATTTGCCGCGATTTTGGCCGATAAAGCCGGCGTGTTTGTTGACGGGAGGTATCGCAGCCAAGTTAAGTCTCAGGTTGATTTGGCCCATTTTACGCCGGTTGACTGGCCTGAAATCGCACTGGGAGATTGGTTGATCGAGGCGCTGCCCCGTGGCGGGAAGGTTGGTTATGACCGCTGGCTGCATACGCGCCGCGAGATTGAAAAGCTGGAGCTTTCGCTGAATGGGAGCCGGATAAAATTACAGCCAAGCGGTAATCTGGTGGATCGCATTTGGCCGGATCAACCTGCCCTTCCAAACGGCAAGATCAATTCTCATCCCATTGAATTTGCCGGGGAAAGCCATAAAGATAAACGTGCGCGTCTGGCGGGGCTTTTGAAAAAAGATGGCGATGATGCGGCTATCTTAACCCTGCCTGACAGCATTTGCTGGCTGCTGAATATTCGCGGAAATGATGTGGCGCATAACCCGATTGTGCAGGGTTTTGCCATTTTGCATCAAGCTGGAAATTGCGATTTTTTCGTGGCCAAAGGCAAGGCCGATCCCGTGCTGGAGCATTTGGGCGATCAGGTTCGCGTGCATCCCATTGGCGATTTTGAGGCCGGATTGCAAAACCTGAACGGTCAGATTCGGGTGGATACGGCCACGGCGCCAGATATGGTTGTAGCCGTTTTAGAGCGCTGTGATGTGTCGCTGAACTTTGCGCCTGACCCCTGCATCCTGCCCAAAGCGCGCAAGAACCAGGTTGAAATTTCTGGTGCGCGCAATGCGCATTTGCGCGATGGCGTTGCCATGGTTCAGCTGCTTTTCTGGCTGGATCAGGAGGCTAAATCGGGGCGCTTAACCGAGATTGACGTGGTCAGGAAGCTGGAAGGCTTGCGTCGCAAAACAGGGGTCTTGCGCGATATCAGTTTTGAGACAATCAGCGGCAGCGGCCCCAACGGTGCCATCATCCATTACCGCGTAAACCATGACAGCAATCGGCGGATTCGCGCGGGCGAAATGCTGCTAATCGACAGTGGTGGACAGTATCGTGACGGCACCACCGACATCACCCGGACCATTGCAATTGGCAAGGTGGGGATTGAGGAAAAAACCTGTTTTACCCGTGTTTTGCAAGGTATGATTGCCATCTCGAAGGCGCGGTTTCCTATCGGTTTAACCGGCCGTGATCTGGACCCTTTGGCGCGTTACCCGCTGTGGCTGGCCGGGCATGATTTCAACCATGGAACCGGTCACGGGGTTGGTTCGTATTTGTCGGTGCATGAAGGCCCGCAACGGATTTCGCGGGCATCCGATGTACCGTTGCAAACCGGTATGATCCTGTCAAACGAGCCGGGATATTACCGCGAGGGTGCCTTTGGTATTCGGATTGAAAACCTGATTGTGGTGCAAGACGCGCCCGCCCTGAAAGGTGCTGATGCACGCAAAATGCTTGGCTTTGAAACCCTGACTTATGTGCCGATTGACCGACGTTTGATTGTAGCCGAAATGCTCAGTAACGACGCGCAGAATTGGCTAAACGCCTATCACGCCAAAACCCTTGAAATGCTTGCGCCGCATCTGGATGATCAAACCCGAAACTGGCTAATTTGCGCCTGTGCTACTTTGTAGCGTGCAATTTCTGCGTCCAGTGTGCTATGGTCTACATTCCTGAAAATTCCAAAGCCATTAATCGTGAGGGGATGCGCAAATGTCAGAGCATATCAAAATACACAAAGCCACGCGAAAATGGGTTGTGCGCACCGGTGGTGCCGTGATTGCAGAAACCAACAATGCGCTGGAGCTGTCAGAGGGCGATTACAAGCCGGTCATATATTTCCCGCGCGGCGATATTGCGATGGCGTTTTTAGACCAAAGCGAGCAATCCAGTCACTGCCCCCATAAAGGTGATGCCGGATATTTTTCAATCCATACCAAAAGCGCGGTTCTGGAAAATTCGGCCTGGTCCTATGATGACCCAAACGATGCCGCGTCGCAGATCAAATCTTATCTGGCATTTGATCTTGCCCAAGTGACTGTCGAGGAATTGTAGCAGGCATATTTCCGGTTGCTGATTTTTACAACCTTAGCGAAATCGCAAGTTTTCGCGGCTAAGCTGATCAACAGAGGTGCAACCCATAAGTTTCATGTCACGCTCTAGCTCTGCGCGATACTGTCCCAATGCGCGCTCAACCCCAGCTTGGCCTGCTGCGGCCAGCGCATAAAGATACAGCCGCCCGCCCGAACAGGCTTTGGCACCAATCGAAAGCGCTTTTAGCACATGGGTTCCGCGCTGGATTCCGCCTTCGCAAATCACATCAATCTTATCACCAACCGCATCAACAATTTCAGCCAGCTGATCAAACGGCGCGCGCCCGCCGTCAAGCTGGCGCCCGCCGTGATTTGACACCATAATTCCGGTGCACCCAATATCCACCGCACGCTTGGCATCCTTGACACTCATGATCCCCTTCAGGGCAAAATGGCCACCCCATTTGGCGCAAAGATCCTCGGCGTCTTTCCAGTTCATCGACTGATCCAGCATCGTCGAAAAATATTCGCCAACAGATGTATTGGTGTTGGTGCCCTCAGTGACATAATCCTGCAACATCGGCAGCTGCATTTTTTCGCGCGCCAGATAATTAAGGCCCCACATCGGTTTAGTGGCAAAACTAAACAGGCTGGAAGGCGTCAATCTGGGCGGCGAAGTGAAGCCGGTGCGCAAATCCCGCTCGCGGTTTCCGCCGGTAATTGTATCCACAGTCAAGGCCATCACGTCAAATTTAGCGGCCTTGGCGCGTTCAATCATATTGTCGTTCAATCCACGGTCTTTGTGGAAATAAAACTGGAACATTTTCGGGGCTTGCGTGATTGCGCTGATTTCCTCGAGACTAACGGTGCCCAGCGACGAAACCCCGAACATGGTGCCGTATTTATCCGCCGCTCTGGCCACGCCGCGCTCACCGTGGTGATGAAACAAACGCTGCAAAGCCGTCGGGGCGCAATAAAGCGGCATGTCGATTTTTTTACCGAAAATCGTGGTGGATAGATCAACATTCTCAACACCCGCCAGCACATTTGGCACCAAATCAACATCATCATAGGCCGCCGTGTTGCGCCGATACGTGACCTCGTCATCGGCCGCACCGTCAATATAATGAAAAATCGGCGCTGGCAGACGTTTTTTAGCCAGCTTTCTAAAATCCTGAAAATTATGGCAATGCTTCAAACGCATGGGGCTGATCCTTGATATTAATCTGCGAATTGGTGATTTATTTATACCAACTCATAACATCTACAAGATATAATTTTGCCCATCAAGAATGTTCCTCGGCAGCCGTTGCAGCCAGCGCAAGATTATAGACGCGCAAAGCATCCATCTAAAACAAAGCCCCGCATAATTGGGCGCATCCCCCTGCCCGCCCGGCATCGCCTCCTCGGCCCCGCCCGTCATCTGATCCCAGCTGGAAATCACGGCTAGCATTATTTTTCAGCTTTCACCCACCCGCAAATTCAGGTTATCCTACGGCACAGCATTAATCCAACCCGCCGAAACACCAATCATAGGGGCCGAAAAATGAGCATCGCAACCGCAATCACAGCCTTGTCATCAGCCCTGGGCGATCAGCTTAGCCTATCCAAGCCCGATCTTGCGGCCCATGGTGAAAGCGAAAGCCATTTTGCCCCCGCCCCGCCCGATGCGGTGGCCTATCCCAAAACCACCACCCAAGTCGCGCAGATCGTTAAAATCTGCAATGATCACGGCTGCCCAGTCATCGCTTACGGGGCCGGAACCGCGCTGGAAGGCCACTGTCTGGCCCCGCGCGGCGGCGTCACAATTGATCTGGGCAAAATGAACAAACTGCTGGCCATTAACGCGCAGGACATGGATGTGGTGCTGCAACCGGGCCTGACCCGCGAGGCACTAAACACCGAATTGCGCGCAACGGGGCTGTTTTTTCCGGTGGATCCGGGGGCCAACGCCACGCTTGGCGGCATGGCCAGCACGCGTGCCAGCGGCACAACGGCCGTGCGTTACGGCACGATGCGCGACAATGTTGTGGCGCTTCAAGTGGTGTTGGCCGACGGGCGCATTATCCGCACCGGATGCCGTGCGCGCAAATCATCATCGGGTTATGATTTGACCGCGTTGTTTGTTGGCGCCGAGGGCACGCTTGGCATCATCACCGAATTAACCCTGCGCCTTCAGGGCCAACCCGAGGCCGTGTCGGCGGCCCTGTGCGCCTTTGAAACCATCAGCGACGCGGTGAACACAGTGATTGCCACCATCCAGATGGGCATCCCGATGGCGCGGATTGAATTTATCGACGAAAACAGCACCCGGGCCTGCAACGCATTTTCAGGCACCAATCTGCCCGAAACGCCCCATTTGATGGTCGAATTTCACGGCTCGGCTACCGGCGTGGCCGAGCAGGCCAAAGCTTTTGGCGAAATCGTTCAGGACATGGGGGGCAGCGGCTTTAAATGGTCATCAAAACCCGAAGAACGCAAAGCACTTTGGCAAATGCGCCACAGCGCCTATTACGCCTGTTTGGCGCTGCGCAAAGGGGCCAGCGCCTTGATCACCGATGTTTGCGTGCCGATTTCGCGGCTGGCCGAAGCGGTCGAGGCCGCGCGCAAAGACATTGACGCAAGCCCGATACCGGGGCCGATTGTGGGGCATGTGGGGGATGGAAATTTTCACGCAATGTTGTTGGTCGAGCCGGGAAAT
>CAYYXZ010000007.1:14284-17520 GCA_964475715.1 uncultured Marinosulfonomonas sp.
CCTTACTTAGTCATGATTTAACAATGACTTGGCGGCATCTTTAGCCGCATCTGTTACGGTATCGCCCGACAACATCCGCGCAATTTCATCCACCCGCTGGCTTGGGTTTAAGGTTGCAACACCTGTGCGCGTTTGTCCGTTTTTAACCGTTTTTTCAACTCTGAAATGATGCCCGCCCTTTGCCGCCACTTGCGGGGAATGGGTTACAACCAACACCTGCGCGCCATCGGCAAGTGCCGCCAATCTGCTGCCCACAGCGGCCGCCGTTGCCCCGCCAACGCCACGATCAATTTCGTCAAAAATCATGGTAATCCCGCTTGCCTGCGCGGTCAGGCAAACCTTTAAGGCCAGCAAAAACCGCGACAGCTCGCCGCCCGAAGCGATTTTATTTAACGCACCGGACGGCGCGCCGGGGTTGGTGGCAACGCTGAAAACCACACGGTCACAGCCGTCCGGGCCTGCATCTGTTTGGCTGATTTCGGTCAAAAATACCGCGCGCTCCATTTTCAACGGGGCCAACTCTAGCGCCATTGCCTTGTCCAATGCGCGCGCCGCTTTTTGGCGTTTGGCGGTTAATTTGGCGGCCTTGTCCTGATAAATTTTCTGCTGTTTTTCCAGTTGCGCCTGAAGCGCCGCAATATTGCCCGCCCCCTGATCAAGTGCTGCAAGTTTTTGGCGCAAACCATCGGCAAAGGCGGCCAAATCATCGGCCGGAACCGCGTGTTTTCGGGCCAATCCACGGATCGCAAATAAACGCTCCTCGACCAGCTCCAGATCATTGGAGTTAAACGATAACGCCTCAAGCGCCCCATCGACGCCTTGCTGGGCTTGGGCCAAAGCATCCTGGGCCAAATTCAGCGCCAAAAGCGGGGCCGCAAGCCGCCCGTCGGCCGCATCGGCAACCCCGTCCAACCAACGGCTGGCGTCATTTATGCTGCCCTCGGCCCCCTCAAAACCAAGCGCCTTTGCGGCCTTTTCAATGTCCTGACGAATGCGTTGCGCACCTTGCATTAAACGGCGATTTGCATCCAGATCAGCCTCCTCGCCAGCTTGAGGGGCAAGGCTGTCAAGCTCCTCGGTTGCGTGGCGCAGAAAGTCTTCTTCGGCCTTAATCGCGGCCAAATCGGCCTGTGCCCGGGACAGATTTTTCTGACTTTTAGCTATATCACGCCAAAGGTTGCGCAAATCCGATATCGCATTGAAATTATTGGCATAATCATCGAGCAAAGCCATGTGACCACGCGGATTTAACAGACCGCGATCATCAAACTGGCCATGCAGTTCAATCAATGTTTCCGACAAAGCCCGCAGCATCTCGCCCGAAACCTTGCGCTCATTAACCCATGCGGTTTTGCGCCCCTGCGTGGTATTTATGCGCCGTAAAATCAGCGCATCCTCGCAAGGGATTCCGGCCTCTGCCAAAATGCCCCGCGCGCTGTGATCTGCGGGCAAATCGAACACCACCGTCACCTCGCCCTGAGCGGCCCCGCTGCGCACCAATTCGGCCCGCCCCCGCCAGCCCAGCGCAAAACCCAGCGAATCCAGCAAAATGGATTTTCCGGCCCCGGTTTCGCCCGTCAACACGTTCAGGCCGGGCTGAAACAACAACTCTAACCGCTCGATGATTAAAATATCACGGATTTCAAGACTTTTAAGCATGCGTTATCCTGAACTGACAGACGCCGGTCAGAGCCATTTGCCTTGGATCATTTGGCGGTAAACTTTGGCCAACCAGTTATTGCCGCCAGCTTTTGGCACCAATCCACGCCCCGTCAACAACTTATAGCTGTCCTGATACCAATGGGTCGATTTGAAATTATGACCAAGAATAGCGCCCGCCGTCTGGGCCTCATCGTTTAGGCCCAACGAGAGATAGGACTCAACTAAACGATGCAGTGCTTCGGCCGTGTGGGTTGTGGTCTGAAACTGTTCAACCACCACACGAAACCGGTTTATCGAAGCCGTAAAATGACCGCGTTTCAGGTAAAAACGGCCAATTTCCATTTCTTTGGCCCCCAGATGATCAAAGGCCAGATCAAATTTCAAAATAGCCGAGCGGGCATATTCGCTATCGGGGTAGCGCTCAATAACCGTGCGCAGGGCTTGCAACGCCCGAAATGTCAGGCCCTGATCACGGCCCACGTCGTCAATTTGGTCGTAATAGGAAATTGCCAGCAGATATTGCGCGTAAGCCGCGTCTTCGTCGGCAGGGAAAAAATCAATGAACCGTTGCGCGGCAGCACGGCTGTTTTCGTAATCTTTGGCTTTGTGATAGGAAAATGCCTGCATGATCAGCGCGCGTTTGGCCCATTCGGAATAGGGGTAAAGGCGCTCGACCTCGCCAAACAGATGCGTTGCCTCTTTGATTTGCCTTACATTGGCACCTTCCAGTTTGTATTCGGCTTTTTTGAAAATTTCTTCGGCGGAATAGGATTCCAGAGGCCTGTCTTTTTCATTGTCCCCTAATAATCCACCCGCACAACCCGATGTAATGGCCATTGCAGCCACCATCCCGACCAAAACCATTCGTGCTCTGCCGCCTGCCATCGCCCAGTACCCCGTCATATGCCTGTTTAGACCACTGTTTTGGCCAATATTAACTTGATTCTGTCTAGCACATAAAAATCTGCTGCAAAACGTCTTATTACATTTGGCATAATTGTTTGGAAACGGGCGGGAAAAACCTTACCCGCCAAGGCCGTTTAACGCGTCAAAGGCAAATCGCTCTGATGCAGGCCAACGCCGGGCAAACGCGATGCAATGGCTTCATCACAGGTGATCATGCGGTAGGCATCCGGCGTGGCAAATAGTTTGTGCAGCAGTTTATTGGTTAGCGCATGACCGGCGCGGTGCCCGCTATAATGTGCCAGCAAGGGCGCGCCGGCAAGGGCCAGATCGCCCAAAGCATCCAGCATTTTATGACGCACAGCCTCGTCGGCGTGGCGCAATCCACCAGGCGAGACCACAATATCGCCATCAACAACAACAGCATTTTGAACAGTGCCGCCCAGCGCAAGACCGCTGGCCTGCATCAAATCCACATCTTTTTGCAAACAAAACGTGCGGCTGTCGGATAATTCGCGCACAAAAGCGCCATTGGCCATGTTCAGGGTTTTGGTCTGGCGGCCAATCACGGCGGAATCTTTGGCAAAATCAATGTGAAAATCAATCTGCAAACAGTCGGCCGGCGCCAATGTTGCGCGGGCCAAACCATCCGTAACTTCGACAGTTTGCAA
>CAYYXZ010000008.1:0-5069 GCA_964475715.1 uncultured Marinosulfonomonas sp.
ACAAAAGCACCAACGGGATTAGCGCGATCGAGGTAATGCGCTGCAAAGTCCAGTGACCCAAACCGCCTTTGTGATCACCAATTCCAAGAAACGCTTTTTTATGTGATGAAGTTGACATTTATGACCCCGCAAAAACTGCAAAAACCGCAACACCGACAGAAAGCAGTGTTGCAAAAATTGACAAACCAAGCACCAGCCAGCCGGTTCTATGCACCTCTGGCATTTCCAGCCCCAAAATCATATCCCAGGCCAAGTGACGCAAACCGTTGAATAAGTGAAACCAAAAGGCCCACAGAGACGCCGTCAGAACCAGCAGCCCGATCCAGGTTGTTAGAAACCAATCGGCAAATTCAAAATATGGCGCCCCGATCGCGGCGGCCAGAAACCACAAAACGATCAAAATTACCGGAAATGCCATGGCGATGCCGGTAAGCCGGTTCAGGATCGACAAAATAGACGTAATTTGCGGGCGATAAATTGTTAAATGCGGCGAAAGCGGCCGATTGTCGTGATTTGCGTCTGCCATTGGATACACCCTGAAGGTTTACTGTAAGGTTTACTGTCTGTGGCCAGTTTAATATTAATATATTTCCCGCTTATAAATACCGGTTTTTATTGCAAAGTCACGCGCCGCAGCACAATGTTAGCGCAATAATTTGTGTGTTCACGCTAATTTTTAAAAGCCGTGATCACAAATTTGCCCTGCGTGATCACAGTCGCGCCATTCGTGATCACGTTCATTTTGTGCCAAATGATAATAGGCATAGAAATTGCTTTTAGTATTGCGTGGCTCACCCTGACCACAGAGTTTTGCCTAAATTGCGTTTTCAGACCCCCAATCAAGTTGGCATCACCGCCCAATAATCAATATCCAGCAGCACATCCGGCAAATATTTACCATCTTCACCACGCAACGTAAATGCCGCACCTTTAGTCGCCACAGTGCGCAACCTGATCAGGCCAACACCCGCAACATCGGTTTTTGCCAAATCCAGAACCTCGGACCAGGCCCGCACCGTATCGTTTGCAAAACAGGGGTTGGCATGGGCACCCGAATTCAGCCCCACAAGCATCTGCGCATTGGCCAGGCCGTTAAAGCTAAGCGTGCGGGCCAGCGAAATAATGTGCCCGCCATAAATCAGCCGTTTGCCATCGGTGCGCGCGCTGGCGTCAAAATGCACCTTGGCCGTATTTTGCCACAGCCGCGTTGCCAGCATGTGCTCGGCCTCTTCAATCGTCACCCCGTCAACGTGGTCAATTTGCTCGCCAATCGCATAATCACCCAACCGGTGCGCCTCGCCGGCCTGTGCAAAATTATAGGTGCTAAAATCCAACCCGTCAGGAATTTTCAACTGCTCTGCGGGGATAACCGTGGCCAGTTCCGGGATCACGGTTTGCGGCGCTTGCCGATCCAGATCGCGCTTTTTCACCATCACCCAGCGCACATATTCCAGCACGGTTTCATCGCGCTGGTTCAAGCCCTTGGTGCGCACCCAGACCACACCGTTTTTGCCGCTGGAATTTTGCTTCAAGCCGATCACTTCGCTAACGGATCGCAATGTGTCACCAGCCCAAACAGGTGCCAGCCAGCGCAATTCGGCATATCCCAGATTGGCCACCGCATTTAGTGAAATATCGGGCACGGTTTTGCCAAACACAATGTGAAAGGCAATCATCTCGTCCATCGGTGATGCGGCCAAGCCGCTGCTGCGCGCAAATTCGTCTGATGAAACCAGCGCATGGCGCGCCGGATAAAGCGCCTGATACAAGGCCCGCTCGCCGCCGGAAATCGTGCGTGGCACGGCGTGCTCGATCACCTCGCCCAGCTTGTAATCTTCAAAAAAACGCCCGCTGCCGGTTTTGCCCATCACTGCTCTCCCAATTTCATCTTGGCTGAATATTGCGCCTTGGTTTCTTTGGTCACAGCCTGAGCGCAACGCATCACCCCGTTTGCCTGATCAAAAGCATAAGCCGGATCGCCGTGTAATTCCCAACCTTGGCTAAGTGCAGCGCTGACTTTATGGCAGAATTCTGCGGTGTCATCGCCCGTTAACAGCCGGTATAATTTCATTACCCGCGCTCCAGTTTTGCAATCATTTCCGCCTTGGCCAGAATTTGTTTTGCCGTCACAATATGCAGGTTTTCAACGATTTTACCATCAATCACGGCCACGCCTTGGCCTTCGGATTCGGCCACTTCAAAGGCCGCGATTTGACGATGCGACAAATCAATTTCGTCCCTTGATGGCGCAAAAGCCGCGTTGGCCACCGCCAATTGTGCAGGATGGATCAGCGTTTTGCCATCAAAACCCATATCGCGGCCCTGCTCGCATTCCACGCGTAAACCGTCGGCGTCCTTGAAGGCATTAAAAACCCCGTCAATCGCAATCACCCCATTGGCCCGCGCCGCCAAAAGACACATTTGCAAACTGGTCAGTAACGGCTGGCGATCCGCCCTGAAACGGCAACATAAATCCTTGGCCAGATCATTGGTGCCCATCACCATGCCCGTCAGCTGTGGGTGGGCCGCGATTTGCGCTGCATTCATGATGCCCAGCGGCGTTTCCATCATCGCCCAGATCGGCAAATCCCCGACCAGTGCGGCCAAGGCGTCAATATCTGCGGCCGAATTTACCTTGGGCAGCAAAACCGCATCCGCACCTTTGGTGGCCGCAATGTCGGCAGCACCCCAATCGGTATCCAGCGCGTTAATGCGCACAATTTTGGCCCGAGCGCCGTAATCCTTGGCCATGGCCCCGGCCAGCATTTCGCGCGCGGCGGATTTTTCTTCAACCGCAACAGCATCCTCCAGATCAAATATAATCGCATCCACAAGCAAGGTTTGCGCCTTAAGCAATGCGCGCTCTTTGGACGCCGGAATATATAAAACCGATCTGTAGGGGCGGGTGTTTTGCTGCATGATTCTGCCTTTCGGTAATAATGTTGCGCAGAGCGTATTGTTTTGGTCCGATTGCACAAGCCCCAATTGCGCCAACGTAACGTTGCGTATGGGCGGCACGGCTTTGGGCAGGATTAATCCCCAAACGAAAGCAGAAATCTTCTAATTTTGCAGGGGTTTTTAAGAAATGGTCCAAAATGTCGCAGGGTACCAAAACGGCTTGACGCATCCTCTGGGTGCGCTGTAGATGTGGTAACACATTCAAACTCACGAATGCGAAAGGGCGTAATAATGACGACAACTTCAAGCAGACCCTCAGATAACTATTCCCCGCTTTACTTTTTAGCATCCCTTGGTGCCGGAGGTTTGGCCGCCAGCTTTTACATGTATCTTTTGTTCTGGATACCAAGCCCCGATCAGCCCGTTACGGTATTTGAAGATATTGCGGCGGCATTTGGCCAAGGCGATATCCTGACGCAAGCCATAATCGTGATCGCCATGAGCGCCATTGCCATCATGGCCTACCTGAACATTCACTACCTGATCTGGAATTTGAAATCCTACAGCGCCTTCAAAAAAACCGAGGCCTATAAAAAGCTGCGCAATTCCAACGCCGAAACCACGCTGCTGGCCATGCCTTTGGCCATCGCAATGAGCATCAATGTCGGCTTTATCATCGGCATGGTTTTTGTGCCCGGTCTTTGGAGCGTGGTTGAATATCTGTTCCCTCTGGCCATGATTGCCTTTGGCCTGACCGGCTGGCTGGCCTTGCGCATTATCGGCGATTTTTTGGGGCGGGTTTTATCACAGGGCGGTATTTTTGATGTCACCGCCAATAATTCATTCGCCCAACTTTTGCCTGCCTTTGCGCTTTCGATGATTGGCGTTGGTTTTGCCGCCCCCGCCGCCATGAGCACCAACACGATTTCGGCCGGTATCAGTTTGGTCGGCTCGACCTTTTTTGGCATTGCCGCGATCCTTTATCTGATTGTTGCCGCCACGGTTGCCTTTAATGCAATGCTGCACCACGGCACGGCAAAAGAAAGCAGCCCGACCATTTTGGTGCTGGTTCCGATCATGACAGTGTTGGGCATTTTGTTCATGCGCCAAAATTTAGGGCTGGATTCCACATTCGGAACCGAGCAGGCCAGCACCGATAATCTGGTGTTCATGACCCGACTTCTGGCTGTGCAGGCTGTGTTCTTGTTGTTGGGTCTGGCGGTGATGAAGCGCCATGGCTATTTCAAGGATTTCGTCTTTGGCAATAAAACCTCGCCGGGATCTTATGCCTTGATTTGCCCCGGTGTTGCGCTGTCGGTGATGCTGCATTTCTTTATGAACAAAGGCCTTGTCACAGCCGGTATCATTGATAAATTTTCGCTGACATATTGGCTGATTGTTTTGATCGCGGTCTCTTTGCAGTTTGCTATGGTTGCAATGGTTTTTCGCCTGAACAAACAACATTTTGGCAAGCCAAATCCGGCCAATACCGTTCCGGCTGAATAAAAATTGCGCGGGCGGTCTGAATGGCTGCCCGCACTTGCATAAAGCCCGCTGCTGTCGCAATATGGATTTGTAAACAGGAGTGTGAAAATGACCATTGATAATGACCGCCACGCGATGAAAATGGCCAAGAAAAAGGTCGCCCGTGATAAAATCATGGCCACCAAGACCGACCAAAAGGGCCTGATCATTGTGCATACCGGCAAGGGCAAGGGTAAATCCTCGGCTGCTTTCGGAATGATTTTTCGCTGCATTGCCCATGATATGAAATGCGCTGTGGTGCAGTTTATCAAGGGCGGCATGTCCTCGGGCGAGCGCGAATTGATTGAAGGTAAATTTTCCGAAACTTGCGAATTTTACGCGATGGGAGAAGGCTTTACCTGGGAAACGCAGGACAAATCGCGCGACATTGAAATGGCCACGGCGGCTTGGGAAAAGGCCAAGGAAATGATCCGCAATCCGGCCAATAAAATGGTGCTGCTGGATGAAATAAACATCGCTTTGCGCTATGATTATATTGCGCTTGCCGATGTGGTTGAATTTCTGAAAACGGAAAAACCCGAAATGACCCACGTGGTTTTAACAGGGCGGAATGCCAAGGCCGATCTGATCGAAATCGCCGATCTGGTCACAGAAATGGAGCTGGTAAAACATCCGTTCAGATCCGG